>DATFKV010000198.1:0-13972 GCA_035268465.1 Cryomorphaceae bacterium
CGATTCAAACAGGGTTACTACGCGAGTGTTTCATACTTAGACGATCTCTTGAAAGACCTATTTAACAGCCTTACTTCCCATGGCTTGCTAGACAATACATACATAGTCTTTTCGAGTGATCACGGCTACCATTTGGGGTCCAAGCGGAGTATTAAAAAATCAAGCCTATGGAACGCCTCCACAAACGTCCCCCTATTGGTAAGTGGGCCCAATATAGCATCGCAAGTAATAGAAAGTCCTGTATCTCTTGTTGACATATATCCCACCATATTAGACATTACAAACGTATCTCACCCGACCTCACATACACTGGACGGAAGCAGTCTTTTTAATGTTAATAGCGGGAGTTCAAGTAAGGGCGTTTTATCTGCAGGTAGCTGGCAGGAGTTAGAAGTCGGTGAAGCAGGAAAAGCACACCATCAACATCATGCCTTGTTAACCAGTGATTACAAATATATTCTTTACTCTTCTGGAGAAGATGAGCTTTACAACATTATAGATGATCGAGAAGAATTCGTAGATCTTACAAGCGCATCTTTCAATCAGCAGTTCAGAAGGATCGCTCACGAAGTTCTGGGAATGGATGTAGATTCCATACGATCTCCGATCTCTTCTTTTCAAAATCTGTTTTATGGAGACTTTGAACAAGGTCTGAACGGATGGTTCCCTTCCGTTGCAGACTCTAAGCGTTATGTACAATCATCAAATTCAGAATTAAATACTCGCCATTTGGTTCTCGCCGACAACTCTGCAGGAATCTGTGAAAATAAGAATGTTCGCCTGCGGCAAGAAGGAGAGTACAAACTTAATTTTCAAGCTTATTCCGAGTCTGAAGGAGCACAGTTAAGATTCAATCTGAAGTTTTCGGATGGAAATTCTCCTACTACGCTGATGGATCAAATATTTTCGATCAACAGCACTGTGTCCTCTTACAGTCATAATTTTAATATTCCGGAAATACCCGTTGATGCCATCAAAGCCTTGCGAATACAACTGTTAACAGGAGCGGGTGTGCACATTGACAATATTGAGATCATCAATATTTTGTCGCAAGAAGAATCACTTAGCCCTTGCTCTCAAGCATCTCTTGTGGCAACTGATATCGCCTTGAGCTCGGTCGAAATCGACACTCTCAAAAGCTTGATCGATCAACCCGATTTTAATTGCGTATCGTTATCCGGGTTGGCTCAACAACAATGGTATAAAGTTATTCCTGAAACAGAATTCGGAATAATTATCACCCGGCTTCAATCAAATTTTGACCCTATTATTCAGTTATCGGATAATTGCGCTGCGCCAAACGACGGAGATTTGCAGTGCTCAAATTTGAGGAATGACAATCTCGAAGCTCTATTGATTAGCGCACAGCCAGGACAGGAGTATGCATTTCGGGTAGCAAACAAAAAAAGAATCTTGAGCCAAACTATTCCGGGAAGGACCTTATACGAAAATATGGATCATCTAATTCCACAGATTTCAGATGGAATATTGACCACCAATCACCCGGTTTATTCTAACATAAATATTCAATCTGTAACTTTCAGACTTTATCCTGCGAATAATCCCAATAACGGGCAAGACTATACAGTAGCATACAATGAAAACGCCGAATACGATCTAAACAGCCTAAATTTGGTACCGGGTAATTATGGAATTCAAGCGCGCTACATGATTAATTTAATGTCAATTGAGACTCCTTTCGGACCGCCAACGTTATTTGAAATAGGCAATTCGAACTTAGCAGAAACGGGGGACATTGAACTATCTAAATTTTTGGTTTCCCCAAATCCGGTGCCATTAGGAGCAACTTCAGTTACTATCTCGACACCACCTACGACAGACGATTATACTGCAAGACCCTTGAAAATTTCGTTAATTGACATCTTGGGCCGAACTATAATTGAATATCCCTTAACACAATGGTCAAATCACTTCAATTTTGAATTTCCTTCGAATCTGGGAAAAGGAATTTATTTTATCAGAGTGTTAGATATGAATGGAGATGAATCCCTTCTTAAATTGATGATGTAGCTTCTTGCATTTTGACACCTTTTGATTTTACAAAATCAATAAATTGAATCCATGAAAAACTCTTCAATCATTAAAGACCTCAATAGCACCGACCTGAAGAATACTCTGTTATGTTAAAATATTACACATTTTGTTTAGCGATTTTATTCGCTTTGAGCGACGGTCAATCTCAAACGAGTGAACAACCCAACATTCTATTGATCATGACTGATGATCTCAATTATTTAGGAATGGGGTCTTTAGTAGATTCTACCGTTAAAGCACCAAATATTGACACCTTATTAAGTGAGAGTTACGTATTTACAAATGCTCATGCTAATGCTGCCGGATGCGGTCCTTCAAGAGCCAGTATGTTTTCAGGAGTGCTGCCTCAAACGAGTGGCCATACCGGTTACAAAATGTCACAGAACAGTTGGGTGGATAATCCAATGCTGGGAGCTTCCACATCGGTTTTTGAGCATTTTTTGAACAACGGTTATAACGTTTACGCCAGTGGGAAACTTTACCATAGCTACAGGTATCGCGAAGAAGATTTTACATTTTACAAAGACGACTTGGCGCAAGGGCCCTATGCAGTGAATAATCAAATTCATTCAGATCTGCCTGAATCATTCTCACAATACGACCTTTCATTTGCCCAATTGGAAAATATACCATCCTACAATGGCGTTGAGGGCTGGCAAAATAAATTTGGCACTCCATTCTTTTTTGAAGACGATGAGAATCGCGACTTGATGGCTGATGAAATTACGGTAGAGTATTGTACCAACTTGCTTGATTCATTATCGGCGATTGACTCCGATGAACCGTTTTTTTTGAGTGCGGGTTTTTTCAATCCACATCAGCCCTTTCACGTTCCTGCCAAATATTGGGATCTATATGATTCAACCGATTTCGATTTGGACTTTCTACGTCCGGACACGGCATTACCGATATTGACAACGGCCACCAATAGATTTGGGTCATCGTCAAATGAGGCTTACGATTTAATGAGGGCAGAATCTCCTGCCGACGATCCGGATTTTTACTTTAGACGGTACGTGCATGCCTACTATGCGAGCGTTTCTTTTATAGATGATCAAATAGGAGCTTTATTGACGGCTTTGGAGAATAGTGATTATAGTGATAATACGATCATAGTATTTACCAGCGACCACGGGTTTCATCTTGGATCTAAGGGACTTGTAGAAAAATCCACCATGTGGAACGACGCAACAGCGGTACCGTTTGCAATTCGCATCCCTACCAGGGAACACGAGCTGTTTGATAAACCTGTTTCTCTCGTTGATCTTTATCCTACACTTATCGATTATGCAAATTTAGAACCTCCTTCAAGTCATGCGCTTGATGGAAAGTCAGTTAAAGGAATCATCAGTGGCCAAGAATCGAATACGGCCATTATTTCAGGAGTAAGTATAGAATCACTACAAGTGGGTGAGCTCTCTGAAGTAGAACACAGTCATCACGCTTATTTGAAAGGGAGATTCAAGTATTTGCACTATTCAAGCGGCGAGGATGAACTATATGATATCAAGCTCGATTTTCGAGAAACAAATGATTTGTCGGAGAACCCTGATTATCAAATTCTGAGAAACAGCATGTACAAAGAGCTTAGAGAAAGAATAGGTTTTATAAGGCCTCCGACTCAAAGCTATGTTAGCCTTTATTACGGCGATTTTACCCAAGATCTGAATGGATGGAGACCATCAGAAGTCAGTGATGAGTTCATGATTTCCGAAGGGAATGAGCAAATCGCCAGCCGTCATCTGAAGATCAATGGAAATACGACGACTGCCATTTTCAACGATAACATTACTTTCCGCCAAGAAGGATCGCATAGGCTTGACTTTATGGCATATGCAGAGACCACTTCAGAAGAAGAGGAAGAGCCCGTTCGAGTGCGTATAGTGGCTGACTCTGAAATAATTTTGGATGAAATTATTCAAATCGGAGGGTCAGTAAGCCAAGTTTCTTTGCCTTTTGATATGTTCGAACCTTTTCCCGCCTTTGGCAAAACAAGATTGTTCATCCAATCCCAATCGTCAATGACTGTTCACTTGGATGATATCAAAATTCTAAACCAAGATATTAGTCAGGAGGCCCTATTTCCATGCTTGTTTGCAGAAAACATGCAGACAGGAGTTCCGATCGGACAATTGCAACCTCGCTTTTTCTCCTTACCCTCTGACCAGTCTGCCGTTTCATGTGTGAACTCGACAGGGAGCTCGCCTCAATTATGGCAAAAATTTGTTCCCAATGGTGAAACAGGGGTAGTAGCTGCACAGATTTTGGCATACAACCCTGTAATTGAGGTTTTTTCTGACTGTTCTCTTGACTTAAACTTGGTATCCTGTGTCGATGATCAGGTTAATGAAAGAGAATTTAATATCATGTATGACCTGGTTCCTGGCCAAGAATATTACGCAAGAATAACTTCAAAAAGAAACCTCCCCATTTTTGCTACCCAATCTCCAGGGATAAAGAGTATTTTTTTCAACTTCATTCCGGCAGTATTAGCAGGCTCCAACCTTCAGGTAAAATCAGAAAATAGCGATTTACACATTACACATAGCTCATTTTCGGAGGAAGAGAATTATGAGATCACTTTTTTGTTCGAAGATAATTTCTCAGGTGAGAAATTCCACTTCAATATTTCACCGGATGAAATTCCAAGATTAAAAATGTCTCATTTCAATTTGCCAATAGGCACCGCGTATAAAGTCTCCCTCGGGTATCGCTTACCGGAATTCGAACTTTCGATTCCCTATGGCCCTGCCAAAACAATTTACTATGTGGAAGGAAGCCTTACCGATTCCGATTTTAGCATTTATCCTAACCCTCTTCAAATGGGAAAGGATCCCATCGGGCTGAAGTTTACAAATAAAGAGGATGGTATGGGAAAAATCATTATCCTTGATCTATTGGGAAAAATGGTTTATCAAAAAAGCGCGACAATTGAATCATCCCAAGTAAGTGTCCCTTCAAATTTTGGTTTGTCTCAAGGCACTTATGTAATCCTGTTTGAAGAAAATGGTATTCGATCGACTCCTGAATTGCTTTTTATGCATTAGCACGGGACCCAGTAGGAACGGGTAAAATATCCTAAAACCTGTGTCGCTTTTATTTGTTATTTTATCAAAGCAATCCAATTATGACAAGTGAACGTGATGATAGATTAATACAGCTTAGACCGGAGATTTCGCTTGACAATGAAAGCGCCGGCGGCGATAAGCCCATTGGTGCCTTTCAAAATGAAATTCTGAGACCTATTCTAAAATTCCAGAACAGCATTATCCTTGCTCAATTCAAGCAGTACTTGATAAAATTCAAACCGGCATTTAACGCTTACAATAGTCAGGTGCAAAAGAATTACATCCAAGATGTGCTCAAGAGCGATTCGCGCATTAAGAATTCGCTCATCGCTTCAGTAGTTAGCGTAATGACTTTAGACGAATACTCTTATTACTGCGAAAACAAGAATGAAATCAACAAGCGCATAGTTTCGCTTCTTACAAAGCGTATTCAGGATCACCTCGAAATGCTTTTCTAGAGGTTATCAAGGTTTTGTAAGTACTCATTGGCTTGCTTAAATAGCTCTTCTCTCTTTTTACTGTTCATCTTGTCTAAGGTGGGATAAACAAAGCCTATTCGCCGATTGCTTTCGAGTTTGTCGCGGTGACGCTCATAAAAATCCCAGTACAGCGAATTAAACGGGCAGGCCTTTTCACCTGTTTTTTTCGACTTTGAATAGTGGCAACCTTTGCAGTAGTCGCTCATCTTGTCGATGTAATTGGCCGATGAAACATAGGGTTTGGTGCCTACTATTCCACCATCGGCAAATTGACTCATTCCTCGGGTGTTGGTAATCTCTACCCACTCTATAGCGTCAATATAAATTCCCAAATACCAAGCATCCACCTCATCGGGGTGAATGCCCGCCAATAGAGCGAAGTTTCCTGTCACCATCAATCGTTGGATATGGTGAGCGTAGGCGTAATCTAAGGACTGATTAATGGATTGGCTAAGGCAGTTCATCTTCGTTTCTCCCGTCCAATACCATTCGGGTATCTTCCGCTGATGACGAAAATAATTTGATCGGGCATAGCCCGGCATCTTAGCCCAATAAACGCCACGCATGTATTCCCTCCAGCCTAATATTTGCCGGATAAATCCTTCAACGGCAGCTATTGGAACCTCCTTTCTGTTTTCACGCCAAGCCTCCTCCACTCGCTCGATCACTTCTTTTGGACTGACTATTTTGCTATTCATCAAGAAGCTGATTCGCGAGTGGTAAACCGACCACTCATCCTGCCGCATGGCATCTTGATAATCCCCGAAATTCACCAAGCATTCATCGATGAAAAAACGCAGCATACTTAGTCCTTCGCGGCGCGTAACCGGCCAAATAAAATTTTCTGCGTCTATGCGCCCGAAGGTTTTCACACCCTGTTCCTCGAGCATCTCGGTAATCTCTTTTACCTCTTTGGAGTAGGTCTTGGGCTCAATCACCCGGTGATCTGCAGGAAGCGACTTGCGGTTCTGTTTGTCAAAATTCCATTTGCCGTCAACGGGATTTTCGCCATCCATCAGGATATCATACTTCTTCCGCATTTTGCGGTAAAAAGACTCCATCAAGTAGGTTTTCTTTCCTTTAAAAAAGTTCGCCAAATCATCCCTTCCGGATAAAAAATGTTCGGTATCAAAAACGCGACACGGGAGGTCTAGCGTGTCTTTCAGGGTTTTTAAAGCCTTATCGAGACGGTACTCATCGGGCAGTTGATAGGCCCAAGAGGAACACTTCTCTTTAGTGACAAAATGTTTGACGTTGTCGGCAATCGATCCTTTGTTTTCCTGATCATCCAGCCTGACGTAAATGACTTCGAAACCACGTTCTTCGAGCCAAGACCCGAAATCGCGCATCGCCATAAAGAAAGCTACCACTTTTTGAATATGGTGTTTGACGTAATCTGTCTCCGATCGAGCCTCGCAGATTAACACCACTTTTTCACCCGGTTCATCCTCCCACCAGCTGTGCTGTCGGTTGAGTTGATCTCCCAGTACCAATCTTAGCTCCTTATTTGCCATAAGGCATTAACAAGCTGTCAAAAAGAAGGTTTTAAGAGGCCTTTGAAATGTTCATCAGGTCAGCTGGAACCTTCGTCTTTACTGTGGCCTCCAACATGTGAAGAATGTTGTACAGGCCGAAATAGGTGCGATTGATGTAAATACCGTGTTTCGATCCACGCGCCGCGTTGCTTTTTCTAAACTGCTTATCCGCGGCTACTTGATCGCCCAATGCGTAGATACCCGCAAAGTATTCTTTATTGCTAAAGTCAAATTCTTCCACCCCGAAAGGCTGGCAAAGCAGGGACACCATTTCACCGAATACTCGAGTAAAATACTCAGTCTCCGCCGGTTTATCCTCGGGAAGCAGAAACTCCATTTTGTGCAGGAGGGCATTGAATTCCAAAGGCTTTTTAACAAGCTCTATATCCATGAATTGGAAGTAGTCTTCGTAAAAATCGAGCGGAATTTCTTTGACACAACCAAAGTCCAAGACTGCCAATTGACCTTCATTGGTAATTAAAAAATTTCCGGGATGAGGATCAGCGTGAACCATGTGAAGTTCGTGGATTTGGTAATTGTAAAAATCCCAGAGAGCCTGTCCGATTTGGTTGCGCTTTTCTTGCGAAGGATTGGTAGCGATCCATTCGCTCAAGTGTGTACCATCAATCCAGTCCATAGTAATCACTCTTTCGGAGGAGTATTCGGGGTAATACCGGGGAAAGCGGATGTCCAGATCCCGACACTTTTGGGTCAAGTCCATCGATCGCCGAAGCTCCAAGCTATAATCCGTTTCTTCCAAGAGCTTCTCTTCAACTTCTTGAAGGTATTTGTCCAGATCTTTGCCCTTAACATTCATCAAGCGCATGGCTATTGGCTTGGCCAGTTTCAAATCGCTGGAGACACTATTGGCAACTCCCGGATATTGGATTTTAACGGCCAGCTTTTTTCCTTCCAATGTAGCTTGATGGACTTGTCCGATTGAAGCAGCATTGAGCGCCTTGGATGAAAATGTTTCGAAAATTTCATCAGGACTTTGATCAAAATACTTCTTGAAGGTCTTTACTACCAAAGGGTAAGAAAGAGGAGGCGCATTGTATTGTGCCATCTGAAACTTGTCGGTATAGGCTTTAGGCAATACGTTTTGATCCATTGACATCATCTGAGCCACTTTAAGAGCGCTGCCCTTTAGTTGACTCAATGATTCGTATACATCCGCAGCATTGGCCTCGTCCAGAGTATCCCGACTGGTCTCAGAATCCACCATTTTCTTGGCGTAATACTTCAGGTAATTGCCTCCCATTTTGGCCCCCGTACCCACAAACTTTGCGGCACGCTGAACTTTCGAAACGGGAATTTTGTGTTGCTCTTTCATCTACCGTCTATTTTGTGGACCAAAGGAATTTGACGAAGTCCACGGCTCGGTCCAAAGTGGATTCACTCAATAATTCAAATGAAAGATTCACCGCTTTTTCAATGGCGGCATCGGTTTGCTCAAAGTCAGCACTGGTGTCTTTGACCCAAAAGTCGATCACGAAAACCAGCTGCAACCAGAATGCCTGATTGTATCGATCTGAGATGAATGAGCGCTCTTTGATTTCATCCCCGTTGATTCCTTCTACTACGATGCGCTTGGCAAACTTGAGGAAATGCTCCTTGTACGATTTCAGCGCATCGGGAGTTTTCATACTCTCCTTCAGCCCTGTCCAACGTATCATGATGAAACTCCTTCGTCCCTTCAACACTTCCAAATGGGTGTAATAAAAAGAGAGTAGTTTCTCGCGAGCATTGAACGATTCGTAATTCGAATCTTTCTCAATCACATGGAGGGTTTCGCCCATCAGGCCTTCCCAAACTCCCTTTTCTATGGATTCGAAGGAGGTAAAGTGTGAATAAAATTCTGCTTCGCTCATTCCCAAATCATTGGCGAATTTGAAAACCGACGGCGGCTGTTTTCCTTCCGTCAAAACGTATTTCAAATAAGCATCAATAATGTGCTTGGATGTAATTTTTGCTTTCGCAGTCGTTTTCGTTGTTGTTTTTGCCTTTGTTGCCATTCTACACAATTCTTTGTTCCAATTTCAGTATAAAGTTCAAGCACCTTTGGTTGAACTCTGCTGCTCGCTCAATGTTGCAAACATGTCCGCACCGATCGATGGTCTCGAGCAATACTTCGCCATACTTTTCCACGTAATCCCTTGCGGGCTGAAGAAAAACGTGGTCTTGCTCTCCCATTACGATGAGGCAAGGTGCTTCTATTTTTTTTGAAAAAAGTTCTTTTAATGTTCGGTTCAGTTTTTTCAATAAGCCAAACCATTTTTTGGCTTCCTGATCTTTCAGCTTTTGAGCCTCGCGAATGAAAACGCGCCTTGAGGCCGAGTGATTGTTTCGCGGCAACAAGACCACCGCAAAAATTTGGTAAAGGAGCTGAAAAGGAAGTATGGATGACAATGTTCTGGCGCCAAAAGCCAAGACTTTTATCTTGCGGCTCATCTTAAAAATTCCACCGGCCAAAACCACCGATCTCACCCGTGAAGGTGCAATAATCTCGATATGTCTGATCACGATACTCCCCATAGAGACGCCAATAAAATGAGCCTCCCCTATGGACAAACTGTCCATCACATCCACCACATCTTTTGCCACGAGCCCAAAACCAAATGCCATCTCTGATTCTAAGTCTTTTGACTTTCCGTGATCGCGCAAGTCAATGAGCAGAAGGTTGAACTTCCCTTTGAAAAAGTCAACTTGTTTTTGCCAAGTTCTTACGCTGCCACCGGCACCGTGCACAAACACCATCCATGCCTCATGCTCTTGAGTGTGGTGGATTTCGTAATGAAGTATGGTGTTGTTTTTAGACACTATCGTTTGGATATTTTATTTCCTGTAATGCTTCTTTGGCGGCTGCATTTAAATCGATCGGCCGTGGTAGTACCGGCGTGTTTTGTCGATCGCCCTTGCACCCTCTTTCTCCACATCCTGAAGCTGGAAGGTTTCATATTTCTGCGCATGAGGTTTATAACCACTTTTTCGGAAATCCCGAATTGATCTTCTATCGTATCAAAAGTCGTGCGGTCTTCCCATGCCATTTCAATGACTCGATCAAGTCCTCTTTCTCCCAAGTTGGTTTCTACTTTCTTCAAATTCATACTGCTCAATTTACGGTCAACACTCCCGAGAGTTTTCGGACCTTGTATTGTTCAAGTACGGTTATAACAATCAAAAGCATGAGCATGTTGTAACCAATGTCATCCACCGGTATGGTTAGGATGCGCAAATTGAGATTTTCGGCGTTGTTGTACCAAACGATTGGCTCTTCGGTAAAAAGTCCGGTTAAGGCTCCATTGACCAGTAGGAAGGGGATTTGTATAATGATGAATGCCAAAAAGAACTGTCCGAGGTAATCGCTGCGGTTGATGAGTAAGTGCCAAATAAGCAAGAGACAGAGAAGAGAAAAGGTGGTAAAGGTGTAAAGCCGATCGACGAAAAGCACTGACACGACAAAGCTCACCAAAATCAGAGCAGAAGTAATTTTGTCCTGAGCAGGCTTCAGGGGAGAATTGGGCAAGAAATAATTGAGCACTTCGTAGATAAAAGCGCAGGCAAACGGAACCACGATAAAAAACAACCACTCCTCAATGGGTAAATTAGCAATGCGTATCCCTGAAATGTATTGCTCATTAAAGCCCCATACACCCTTTGCCGTGAACCATACATCCCACGGAACAAATAACAAGGCCATGACTGCGATACCCAGAAATACTCCCGGCCAGTACCGAACGAATCTCAAACGGCTTTCAAAGCTTCTCGCCAAAGGGTAAGAAAGGGTGAGCAGGTCGAGTAGAAGATAGTAGTAGTGCTCCAATTGCCGTGCTATTGATGGTTCACGAGGTTTTCATGGATCGCTTCGCCTCGCGGAAAAATTTCAAAGGCACGATAAGCATCCCGAAACATTCTCCTTCTTCTTTATTCAAATGCTTGTGATGCACTTTGTGCGCCTTGCGAATCGCTCTGAAATATACGTTATCAGTTCTTTTGAACCAATCAAATCTGCGATGAATAAAAACATCGTGCACCAAGAAATAACTCAGACCATAAAGCGCTATACCTAAGCCCACAAACAACTTCCAGTCATTGCCATCCATCATCCCGAACATGGTAAATAACCACGAGGGAATGGCAAAAATGAGAAAGAACACGTCGTTTTTCTCGAAAAATCCCGGCTCATGTTGGTGGTGATCTCTATGAAAATACCAGCCCAAGCCATGCATGACGTATTTGTGCGTGAACCAAGCCATAAACTCCATGAAGAAGAATGTGGCCACTAAAATGATGAGGTTTAAAACCATTTGAAATCAGGCTGTTTTTGCGACTCTGATAAAGTCGGGACGATCGGAAACGTACCTGTAGGCAAAGTTATTAATAACCTTCTTCTTGTGAAACAAGACTACACCGGGCATTTGAAAAGGGTCCCCGGCCGGCTTACCAATTAGATGACCTTTCACGATTCCCGCGACAAATGCGCGCCACCAATTTTTCAAACCAAACAAAGCTCGAAAACTAACCTTGTGAAATCCAAATCGGTCATAGAGATGCTGATGGATATCGGAAATATGCGGAACATCACCCAAATCATACAGCTTCAACATATCCGCAGCTAAATCGCTTTCCACCATGTGTACGATTACGATTTTTACTCCTGTGGATTCTATGTCTTGCCTCACCTCAGCTAAATCTGCCATAGTCTCACGGCAAAAAGTACAGCCAAAGTGTCTTAAGAAAACCAACAGTACTTTGTGGTTATCTGCAATTTCATTTAAGCTCTCGCCTCTGTTCGTTACGAAATTCATATTGTCCTTTCTAGTCGGCATGTGATTAAACAAGGTGAAAATAGGATTGTTTAAGTAACAGTGCAGAACGCTAAACTCTTCAAATGGTTTTTTTTGTGGGCAATTTTTATGATTGTCCTCATTTTGTTCACTCTTCCGAATGAACGTCCGGAGCAAATCGACACCATCGGATTCTCTACTACCGAGTCAGCAGAACTATATTTTAAAAACGTACGGTCTTTCTACTACCGCAATAATACCGAGGCCGAAGGTATATTGGATGTGTATCGCTTGGAGAGCATATTTGTGGATTCACTGCCTTCCTTGCCATTTGCCATGTACAATAACTGGCGAACAAATGAAACCTTCATTCGTCTGGACACAGCGTTTATTAATACAAGAGAAGTCGTCGCCGTGATTGCCGATTCGGCAGGATTGAAGACCGATACAATCCGGTTTCCAGAAATGTCGAATGAATCACAATACTTATTCGCCCGCGACATATACAGAGCACTGGAAGAAAGAGAAAAGCTCGGGTTAGCCACGGAGTCAGAGGTTATTTGGTTGCAAGAGAGTACGAACCGTTCAGTAAAACGAACACTCACAGACTATTTCAGGCTACTCGGAAAACTATGATTACCACTTTTCGTTAACGTAAATCGGTCTTGCATATGGACTCCCATGCAAGCCATAACTGTTTTTTTCAGCGTCTGAAAGTTGCCATGGTTTGTGAATGAATTCATTCGGCAGGTCAGAAAGCTCAGGTAGCCAATGCCGAATATATTCCCCATTCTCGTCATAACGAGCAGCCTGTGTAAGTATATTGAAGTACCGGTTCTCGCGTGGATCGTTCCCTACCCCGGCTACGTACGCCCAATTGCCCCAATTGCTGGTAACATCGTAATCTGTTAGCTCTTGCTCAAAATAGGCCGCACCGCAGCGCCAATCGTGCTTCAAATCTTTAACCAAATAGCTCGCAACAATTTGTCGTCCGCGATTGCTCATAAAACCGGTCGCATTCAACTCTTTCATGTTGGCATCCACAAATGGGATTCCCGTCTTTCCTCTTTTCCATAAATCCAACTTTTCAAAGTCGACCTTCCGGTCTGCATCCTCATTTTTGATCCCTCCCGGGTAGAAAAGTTGATCACCATATTTCATAGCCACGTAGCGGAAGTAGTCTCTCCAAACCAATTCAAAGACCATCCAGTAGGTAGATGAGTTTTTTTTAACTGACTTCTCGTACCGCTTCACTTCGCTAAAAATCATCCGCGGTGAAATGCAGCCCTGAGCCAACCAAGCCGAAAACTTGGAGGAATAATCCTTGCCAAGCAAGCCATTTCGGGTGAATTTATAAGTGCTCAGGTTTTCGGTTTCCCAAAAATAATTTTCCAGACGTCTTCGTGCTTCACGCTCGCCTCCTTTGTACACAATAGCTGCTTTCTCGGATATCGGATTTGGGTCAAAGCCTAAGTTTTTCAATTCCGGAATAGCATTTCCTTTTATTTCTTTCGGCGATTCTAAATTTTGAGGAATAGGTATGATTGGCCTTACTTCCGCTTCCTTTTCACATTTCTTCCTGAAATTGGAGAAGATGTCGGGGATATTCTCCATCTCGAACGGAATATCGTCGGGATGGTAGAGGGAATGACCATGGAAATAATTGATTTCCACTTTTCCTTCCAAGGCCTGCTCCATTTCCTCTTCAACTCTCAACTCTTCTTTCGTTACCTCTTTTTGAGCGAAGAGGGCGGTAACTCCGTAATCTTTACCAATGCGCGCAAGAACGTGATCAGGTTTTCCCACCTCTACCAGTACATCGCTACCGAGACCTTGCAAGGATTTTTTCAAATCTTCCAGGCTCTCCAGAATAAATTTCATCCGACGGGCGCCGAATTTTCTAGATCCGTATCGTTCACTTTGGAAATAAGTCGGATCAAAAATGTAGACAGGGATGACTTCATCACATTCTTCAGATGCCCGAAACAGGGCCTCATTATCCGTAACCCTCAAATCGTTTCTAAACCAGACTAATCCTCTTTTCACGT
>DATFKV010000199.1:0-22669 GCA_035268465.1 Cryomorphaceae bacterium
TAACGCTTTCATAGGCGGGCTTTTCCATGAAGTTATGAAATAGCTTTCTGCCATTTAACTGAGAATGGACGAATTTGCCTTCTCAATGAGCCAATGGTAGCTCTCATGTATTTAAGCCAATCTTTTGATCGCCTCAATCAAATCTTTTTTACGCTCCCGAGAAACGGGTATGCTTTTTCCTGACTTTAGGATGACCGCTTGATCGTCGCCATGGAGGATTTCCCGCGCCTCTCTGAGATTAATCATAAATGAACGATGAACCCTATTAAAAAAGGTAGGTAGAAGCGCTTCATAAACCTTCAGCGTGCGCGTGTCCAAATAATTTTGCCCGTCTTTAAAATGTAGAACCGTGCAGTTTCCGCTGCTCTCCAAGTAGTCTAAATCTGAAATCTCAATTATTCGGATGCCTTTGGCGTGATGAATAGTGATGCGCTCGGGTTCCTTGTTATTTTCGACTTCTTCTTTTAGATTTTTGAGATTTTCTTGACTATTGAGGTTTTGAGAATTGGCGCGCGATATCATTATTCTCTTTACCGATTCCCTCAAGTCATTTTCATCAATGGGCTTTAACACGTAGTGGAGGGCTCTTCGTTCGAATGCCCTGATGGCATAATCTTTAAACGCCGTGACAAATACCACTTGAAACGACTCCCCTTCAAGGATCTCCAATAAATCGAACCCTTCTGCTCCCGATGGCATTCTGATGTCGAGAAATACCAGGTCGGGTTTCAATTTGCGAAAGAGCTTTTCGGCAGAGTGAACGCTGTCCGCAGTTCCAACCACCTCAATTTCAGGGGAGCTTTCTTCTATTAAGAACTTTAAATTCTCTCTCGCGTGAAGTTCATCGTCCACGATTAAAGCCCTTATTTTCTCTCCTGTAGTTTCCAAAATCTTGCGGTTAATCTTCCGATAGTTGATTCATTTAACCCGTTCCTTTTTTCGACCCAAATGAATCATTAAAGTTGACATAAATTTAAGATGAACAAAAACTTAAAGCTTATGATTTCTTCTTTACCTAACTCAAGTACCTCCATAAACACTTCTGAATCTGAATCTCGATGGATTTTTTCTGATCGGTAAAGCCTTAGGGTGATGACACTTGGCTACAGCCATTGTTTGTAACTCATTTGGAGTTGATTGCGTAGGATATCCCGATTGAAATTAAACGGAATATGCTCAACTCTCAAGCCAAAGTAAAATTAGCCGTAGACAAAGAAAGTGCCACCTTAAACGTTGGTTTTAAGCCGAGATCTTCGAGAACCCTCTATGATATCTGTGATTTGAATGGGAGAATTCTTAAAACGGGAGGAATTGACTCATCCAATACTGATGTCGATTTGGATGGCTTAAGCAACAAAGTATATATTTTGTTGGTGTTGGATGGTGATCGAGTTTTCACCGAAAAATTTGATTTGCGCTCTTAAGTCTAAGTGTTCATCAACTCTTCAATTTCATCCGGCTCAATAGGAATGTCTTTCATCAAGTCTACGAAGCCTTCCTCAGTAATGATAATGTCATTCTCGAGTCGAATTCCCAGATTTTCTTCCCGGATATAAATTCCCGGTTCTACAGTAAAGGCCATACCCGCCTCGATAGGCTCAGTCCAAAGGCCTACATCGTGTACATCTAAGCCAATAAAATGAGAAGTACCGTGCATAAAGTACTTTTTGTAAGCTGGTTTCGACGGGTCTTGCTTGTCCACTTCTTCTGCGGTAAGTAATCCCAAATTTATCAATTGTTCCTCCATGAGCGCGCCCACCTTTTTGTGGTATTCTCCCAAAAACACTCCGGGTCTCAATAGTTTTTTGGACTCCTTCATCACGTGAAGCACGGCGTTATAGACGTCTTTTTGTCTTGGAGTAAATTTTCCGTTTACCGGTATGGCGCGAGTCATATCGCTCGCATAATTGCCGTATTCACAACCTACGTCCATCAAAATGACCTCCCCGTCTTTGCATTCGTTTTCATTGCTGATGTAATGTAATACACAAGCGCTAAAGCCGGAAGCTATAATCGGCTCGTAAGCGAAGCCTCTCGAGCCTTTTCGAAGAAACTCATGCATGTACTCGGCTTGAATTTCGTATTCTTTGACACCCGGCTTTACAAATTTGAGGACTCTTCGAAAACCATCTTCGGTAATTTTGCAGGCACGCTGCATTTGCTCGATTTCCTCCACACTCTTAATGGATCGAATTCTATGCATGTGCGGTGCAAGCCGGCCGTAAGTGTGTAGAGGGTATTCTTCTCGAATCCATTTGGAGAATCGCTGCTCCCTAGTTTCCGTGGTGATGGATCGACGCGTATGCTCATTGGAGGGGAGTAATACCGTCTCAGCTTCAGACATTAATGTTTTCAATACCGTCTCGAAGCTATCCACCCACATGATCGTGTCGATGCCCGTGAGTTCTTGAGCTTGTTTCTTGTTCAATTTATCACCTTCCCAGATGGCTATTTCGGGGCTGGTTTCCTTCAGAAATAAAATTTCTCGGTGTGCTTTATTGTGAGCATTTGGAAAAATCACCAGGATGGATTCTTCCTGATCGACCCCGGTTAAATAAAGCAAATCACTGTTCTGGCGGAAAGGCATATTTCCATCTCCGTTAGTAGGAAGTATATCGTTTGAGCTAACGATTGCCATCTCTCTGTCTGACATTCGGTCAGTTAGCTTCTTTCTGTGATTCACGTATGTCTCGGCAGTGAGTGCTTGATATCTCATATTGCTAATTTCAATTTTTCAAATGTAAACTTTACGATTTAATCGATGTTTAATACCCGTGAAGATTGAATCAGCGTAGAATGAGTTTAGATTGTATCAAGTTTTACTTTATTCCCTTTGGAGACTTACCTTTGTGCCTAAATTTTCTGAACAACTGCTTTTACCATGAGTAATTCTGCATTGATTAAATCAAGCTTAGCAAAGAAGTATTGGATGGCCCTTACGGGTCTGTTTTTATGTCTCTTCCTGATAGGACATTTGGCCGGAAACTTCCAACTGTTTCTAGATGGTTACGAAGGAAAGCTTCAATTCAATGAGTATGCTGTCTTTATGACATCAAACCCTCTGATTCAAGCGCTTAGCTATCTGGTCTATTTTAGTATCCTCTTTCATGCCATTGATGGGTTGGTTCTGACAATTCATAATAACAGGGCAAGACCGAGCAATTATGTAAAGGTTAAGCCTTCCAGAAACTCTCCTTGGACCTCTCGCAATATGGGTATTCTCGGGACCATTATCCTGGCATTTATTGTTTTTCACATGCAGGATTTCTGGTATGCTTTCAAATTTCAAGAAATGCCATATATGACTACCGAAGATGGCTCTGCCTTGCTGACCAAATCAGGCGAGGAAGTTCCGGGAGGCACGGTCAACGCAGATTTTGAAGTTGTGGCGGCCGGGGGCGAAATTGTTGGTCCCGTAATGAAAGATTTGCACGAAGAAGTGATGGTCTCCTTTCAAGAGTGGTGGATCGTTCTTTTATACGTGATCGGAGTAGCGGCTATTGCATTCCACCTTTGGCATGGTTTCCAAAGTGCCTTTACATCTTTGGGATTGAAAACCCCTAAAGTAGAATCGACCATTAAAGCAGTGGGTTATGCCTTTGCCGTTTTAATTCCTTTGGCATTCGCCTCGATTCCCGTTTACATATTTTTTAATCATTAAGATATCGTCATGACAAAGCTAGATGCTAAAATACCTGAGGGACCGATAGACAAGAAGTGGACGAATCATAAGAATTCTATAAAACTGGTTAACCCTGCTAACAAGCGATCGATCGATATCATTGTGGTCGGAACGGGATTGGCAGGTGGCTCTGCCGCCGCTTCGTTGGCAGAAATGGGATACAATGTCAAAGCTTTTTGTTTTCAAGATTCACCGCGAAGAGCCCACAGTATCGCGGCTCAAGGTGGAATAAACGCGGCCAAGAATTACCAAAACGACGGCGACAGTGTCTACCGTCTTTTTTACGATACCATTAAAGGAGGAGATTACCGCTCCAGAGAATCAAACGTTTATCGATTGGCAGAAGTTTCTGCCAGCATCATAGACCAATGCGTCGCGCAAGGGGTTCCTTTTGCTCGAGAATACGGAGGTCTGTTGGACAACCGATCCTTTGGAGGAGTGCAGGTTTCCAGAACTTTTTATGCCAAAGGACAGACCGGGCAACAACTGCTGCTAGGAGCCTATTCAGCAATGTCTCGCCAAATTTCCAAAGGAAAAATTACGATGTACAACCGTCATGAAATGATGGATGTCGTAAAAGTAGATGGAAAAGCGCGTGGAATCATTGCCCGAAACTTAGTGACGGGAGAGATTGAAAGACATGGGGCGCACGCCGTGGTGATTTGCTCGGGTGGATACGGAAACGTATTCTTCCTTTCTACCAATGCCATGGGATCAAATGCTTCGGCTTCGTGGAAGGTGCATAAGAAAGGAGCCTTTTTTGGAAATCCTTCTTATACACAAATTCATCCTACATGTATTCCCGTGTCGGGAGATCATCAGTCAAAATTGACTTTGATGTCAGAATCTCTGCGAAATGACGGTAGGATTTGGGTTCCCAAAAAGAAGGAAGATGCCGAAGCCATCCGCCAAGGAAAGCTGAAGCCCGTTGAACTGAAAGAGGAAGATCGCGATTATTATCTGGAAAGAAGATATCCTTCATTTGGAAACTTAGTTCCGCGGGACGTCGCGTCGAGAGCTGCTAAAGAGAGATGCGATGCCGGTTTTGGTGTAAACCAAACGGGTGAAGCCGTTTTCTTGGACTTTGCAGCAGCCATTCAACGCTATGGAAAAACCGAAGCCAAGGTTCAAGGAAAGGAAAACCCTTCGAAAGAGGAGATTACTAAACTCGGTAAAGGAGTCGTTGAATCCAAGTACGGAAACCTTTTCGAGATGTACGAAAAGATCACCGATGACAACCCTTACGAAACACCGATGAAGATTTATCCCGCCGTTCATTACACCATGGGTGGCATTTGGGTAGACTACAATTTGATGACGACCATACCCGGTTGTTATGCATGCGGAGAAGCCAACTTTAGCGATCACGGGGCTAACCGATTGGGTGCTTCCGCTTTGATGCAAGGACTGGCTGATGGGTATTTCGTATTGCCATACACGATAGGCGATTATCTCGCGGATGATATCCGAACGGGAGAAATTGATATAAATACCTCGGAATTTCAAAAAGCCGAAGAAGAGGTGAAAACAAGTCTCGACAAGCTTTTGAACATCAATGGTTCAAAAACCGTTGATCATTTCCACAGACGTCTGGGAAAAATCATGTGGAATCAATGCGGAATGTCCAGAAATGGCGAAGACTTGAAAAAAGCGATGAAGGATATTCGCGCTTTGCGAGATGAATTTTGGAGTGATGTTAGAGTTCCCGGAACTTCCGGGGAGATGAATGCAGAACTTGAAAAAGCCACCCGTGTGGCCGACTTTTTGGAATTGGGTGAATTGATGTGTTTGGATGCCTTGGATAGAGAAGAGTCAGCAGGTGGACACTTCCGTGAAGAATACCAGACTCCGGAAGGTGAAGCATTGCGCGACGATGAGAATTTCTCTTTCGTGAGTGCTTACGAATTTACGGGTGACCCTGGAAAAGCGGTACTGCACAAAGAACAACTGGAGTTTGAAGCCGTTGAAGTAAAAACAAGAAGTTATAAATAACCTGTTCGATCAGGTCAAACGATAAGATCATGAATTTAACACTTAAGGTTTGGAGACAAAAGGGACCCGAAGTAAAGGGAAAAATGGAGACTTATCAGGTTTCTGACGTCAGTCCCGATATGTCCTTTTTAGAGATGTTGGATGTGTTGAACGAGGAATTGGTAGAAAAAGGTGAGGTGCCGATTGCATTTGACCACGATTGCCGCGAAGGGATTTGCGGTTCCTGCAATCTCTTTATCGATGGACAGGCACACGGTCCGATGCACCGCACCACGACTTGTCAATTGCATATGCGTTCTTTTAAGGATGGAGATACCATTCATATTGAGCCTTTCCGTGCCAAAGCGTTTCCGGTTATCAAAGATTTGGTTGTAGACCGATCCTCATTTGACCGAGTGATCCAAGCAGGTGGTTACGTTTCTGTAAATACCAGTGGAAATACGCTTGATGCGAATGCCATTCCCGTTCCGAAAGAAGATGCGGATATGGCTTTCGATGCTGCCACTTGCATCGGTTGTGGAGCTTGTGTGGCAGCATGCAAGAATGCCTCGGCCATGCTTTTTGTCTCGGCTAAAGTTTCTCAGCTTACCTTGCTTCCTCAGGGAGAGGTAGAGGCAAGCGAGCGCGTGAAAAACATGGTGGCTCAAATGGACAAGGAAGGCTTTGGTAACTGCTCCGTTACCGGCGCTTGCGAAGTAGAATGTCCGAAAGGAATTAGCTTGGAGAATATCGCGCGAATGAACCGTGAGTATTTGAAAGCAAATGTTTCTCCCGGAAAATAATTTCATTTGAATTACGATATTGAAAGGTGCTTTTAGAGCACCTTTTTTTATGAGCGAAGAAGACGAAATACTCGACCTAAAGAAAAAACCAAATCAAGGACTGAATGTCTATTTGGTTTATGGAGCAGCATTGATATTATTCATCTACTGGTTTGTTTCGGGCTATTTCTTCTGGCCCTTGGGTAATGCGGCCTTACTTTTCGGGATGCTCTTCCTCTTGTTTGCCGCTGTGGTTCGACTTCGCAGATCGGAAGACAGGCCTCTCACCGCCTATGCCTATTTCGCGGGACGTATCGTGCTGATAGTGGGGGTCTTCTTGCATATCCAAGGTTTTCCTCAAGCAGAATACTTGCTTTGGACTTCATTCGCCTTTTTCGGGCTGGGTCTTTCCGCACTTTACTTTCGTAAAAACACTTAGATATTGTAAAAATCGAGGATGCTTTTCAGATCGTCCAGCGTATTGGCCTCTTCAGGCCTTTTATCGAGTCGTCTTCTCAAAATTCGCGGAAAGCGCAGTGCAATCCCCGACTTGTGCCGTGTGCTGGGAGCAATTCCTTCAAATCCAATTTCAAAAACCAATTCGGGCTTAACGCTTCTCACGGGGCCAAATCGTTCTACGGTGTTCTTCTTCACGAACTGATCCACCGATTGCATTTCCTTATCCGTAAGTCCACTGTATGCCTTTGCGAAAGGGACCAATTCATCACCTTTCCAAACGGCAAAGGTGTAATCTGAATAGAGATTGGCACGCCTTCCGTGACCGCGCATAGCGTAGATCATTACCGCATCAATGCTCATCGGGTCTACTTTCCACTTCCACCAATCACCGCGCTTGCGACCTACTTTGTAAGTGCTGTTTCTGCGCTTGAGCATCAATCCTTCGGACAAAACTTCCCGACTTTTCTCCCTGAGCTTTGCAGCTTCGCCCCAATTTAGAGGTTCAATTTTTTCACTGATCATCAGGCTGTCTGCTTTGGCAGAAGCCACAATTTTTTCCAACTCTGCGCGTCGGTAATCCATCGCCTCTTCCCTCAAATCTTGCCCTTCTAGCTCCAAGAGGTCATACGCAATCATCACTACCGGTGACTCCTCGAGGATTTTCTTCGACACCTTCTTCCTTCCGATCCTTGTTTGAAGATGATTGAAGGTAAGGGGTGCTCCGTCCTTAAATGCCATGATCTCCCCGTCGATCACGCAGTCGTTTGGCAAAAAGTCTTTCAGTTTTTCCAATTCGGGAAACCGTTCTGTAACCAATTCCTCACCTCGACTCCAAACGAAGATTTCCCCATTTCGAAGGATGAGCTGACCGCGGATACCATCCCACTTGTATTCGAGTTGCCAATCGTGTATATCGCCGAGGCTCTGTGGTGTATCTTCCAGCGGGTAGGCCAAGTAGAAGGGGTAGGGCCGAGAGAGGTTCTCGTTTTCGTCGGGCTCCACCAGCAATTTTTGGAAAGTGACATTTTGCGGATCCCAGTTTCCCATGAGCCGATGGGCGATGAGGTTTTCTTCTTCGCTGAGATGACGCGCCAGAGCGCGCACGATGAGCTTCTGCGAAACTCCGATGCGAAATCCGCCCGTAATCAGTTTATTGAAAACGAAACGCTCCGTCTTGTTCATTTCCGCCCAAGCGGAGACGATGTACGCCTTGACTTCTTCTTCCTCCAATGACTTGAGCGCAAGGAGATCTTGCATTCGGTCATCCAGCGTTTTCTCGCTTGTTTCGGTCACATCGGGCAAGATCAGCGCTACGGTCTCTGCCAAATCGCCCACCACGTGATAAGATTCCTCCAGCAGCCACAGCGGGATGCCCGAAACCTCGGCAGCCCATTCGCGAAGGAAGCTTGTTTTCACGGGACGCTTAGGTCTTTTCCCGCTAAGGAGTGCAACGAACCAAAGCTTATCGGCATCGGTGGCGGAATTTAAAAAGGATACCATCGAATCCAATTTATCGTTGGTTTTGGTGGTAGCATCAAGCGCCAGAATCAGTTCTCCGAAATCCTTCATTCTGCCTCTTTTTCTTGATTTGCTCCTTCACCTATTTCCGAAAGTTCGCCTTCGTATTCCGTGGTCACGGGCTCTGCATCGAGCCCCTGCTCCTTTAGCCAATTTGAAAAAATGTTTGTGTACCCGTGTGTCACATAAATTTTTTCCGCTTCCGAGGCTTCCACGGCTTGGTTGAGCTCGTCCCAATCGGCATGATCGGAAAGGACAAAACCGCGGTCCACATTCCGTCGACGTCGGGCGCCGCGCAGCGACATCCATCCCGATGCCGTTCCCACTTTGTAAGGCTTGAGTTTTCTCATCCACGGAGAGCCGAATGCAGATGGTGGAGCGATGATCAAGGCCCCGCGGTATTTCTCCTTGGGTGTGTCTTTCGTGATGAGTTCCGTTTCGGGAAATTTCAGCCCTGCATCGATAAGAGCAAGATTGCTGTTGTGAATGGCGCCGTGAAGGAGAATGGGTCCGATGCTCGGATCTATAGAGCACAAAATTCTCTGAGCTTTGCCGAGAGAGTAGCCGAGGATAACGGATGCCAGTCCTTGTTCTCGGTTTTCTCTCCACCAATCGTTCATCTCTCGAAATACTTCTTCTTGAGGTTTCCATTTGTAAACGGGAAGACCGAAAGTGGACTCGGTGACCAAGCTGTGGCACTTCACTGATTCAAATGGGGTCGAGATTCCGTCATCAATCAATTTGTAGTCGCCGGTGATTACCCAAATTTCTCCTTTGTACTCGACTCTGACCTGAGCCGATCCCGGTATATGTCCCGCCGGAAAAAGGGAAACACTCACGCCGTTCATTTTTCTCTCCTCGCCGAATTCGAGACCGGCAACACTGATGTCTCCGAGCCGGTGTTTCATTACGGGGATGCTTTGGTGGTGAGTCAAGTAGCTTTTCATTCCCCATCGCGAGTGGTCGGCATGGGCATGAGTGATCACGGCTTTGTCAACCGGTCGCCAAGGGTCAATGTAGAAATCTCCCTGAGGGCAATAAAGTCCTTTTTCTGTAAATTCGATGAGACGCATATGTGCTTAACAGGTCAAAGTTTGGTTGGTTTAGTTCTAAGCCTTTGTGTAGTTTCGAAAAAAAGAAATTGATGAACGAAAAATACAATTCTGAAAAGGCACCCGAACCGGTAGGTCTATATCCTCATGCCAGAAATGTAGGAGACCTCCTGTTTTTGAGTGGGGTAGGGCCAAGAGAAAGAGGGACAAAAATAATCCCGGGAGTTGAACTTGACGAAAACGGAAGCATATTGAGCTACGACATCGAAGCCCAGTGTCACTCGGTTTTTAAGAATGTTCGACTTATTCTGGAAGCTTCGGGATCTTCATGGGAAAATCTGGTGGATGTCACCGTTTTTCTCACCAATATGAAAGACGATTTTAAGACTTACAACCGAATCTACGCCGAGTATTTCAAGGACAATCAACCGTGCAGAACGACGGTTGAAATCAATAGTCTGCCGACACCCATAGGAATAGAGTTAAAATGCATCGCAACTTTAAACGATAAATAACCATGTCTACCTACAGAGCATTAGTGGTGAGGGAGGAAGGAGATGAATTTTCACGACAAGTAGAAGAAGTTCCTTTGAGTTTTCTCCCCGAAGGCGAGGTGCTGATAAAAGTCTCTTATGCCGGCCTCAATTACAAAGATGCGCTCTCCGCTGCGGGTCACAAAGGTGTAACGCGAAAGTATCCGCATACGCCCGGGGTTGATGCCTCAGGGGTCGTGGAGAAAAGTTCCTCTTCGGAATTCTCTCCCGGGCAAGAGGTAATCGTGACTTCTTTTGATTTGGGAATGAACACCAAGGGAGGCTTTGCCGAATACATTTCGGTTCCCGCGGGCTGGGTAGTTCCATTGCCGGAAGGCTTAACCCTAAAAGATGCGATGATCATGGGAACGGCGGCATTCACAGCCGCTTTGGCCCTTCACAAGATGGAAAAGTCAGGACAAAATCCTGAAATGGGAGAATTGGTGGTAACGGGTGCATCCGGTGGCGTAGGATCCATGGCGGTGGCTATTTTGGCAAAACGCGGATACCGTGTGATCGCTTCCAGCGGAAAGCAAGAACACTACGCTTGGCTCAAAAGCATTGGTGCCAAGAGGTGCATCAGCCGTGAGGAGGCAAATGACGAATCGGGACGACCTCTAATGGCTGCTAAATGGGCAGGAGGCATTGATACCGTTGGTGGAAATACTTTGGCTACCTTGATAAAATCCTGCCGTAAAGAAGGTTCTGTCGCGGTCTGTGGATTGGTGGGTTCTCATGAATTGCAGACCACCGTATATCCTTTTATTTTGAATGGGGTGAATGTTCTCGGCGTCGACAGTGCTGAAACGCCCATCCAATTAAGGAAAAAGATTTGGCAAAAGCTCGCCACCGATTACCGACCCGGAGGATTGGCTGAAATGGGTAAGATCGTAGATTTGGAGGAAATCCCCGACTACATGGATGAGATTTTGGGGGGAGAAACTGCGGGTAGGATAGTAGCCAAAATAGCATAAAAAGAAAGACGCCCCGAAGGGCGCCTTTCTAAACTAACCAATAAAACTACTATGAAGATGCATGGGTAACCACTCCCATACATTACTTATACATCTGTTCGGGATTTAACCCCCATGCCGATGTCGCATTTAACGTTTATTTTGACTTTCCGGGTTACTTGCTCGTCGAGCGAACCTTATCCCATTTATTTTTGAATTTCTTGTTTTGAGCCTCTACGTAATATTCATCCCATAGAGGAGTCATGCCGCCATAGATCTTGTTGGCTTTAAGATTCATTCTGATCTTGTTGAGTTCTTTGAGCATGGCTTTATTTGTTTGAGATTCGAATTAGACTTTTCTTTTCGTTTATCTCGTAAGACAAACCCAGTGGTTTGCATACGATATCAAGAATTTCTTCGATTGACTGATCAGTTGAAAATTCACCGCTGTAGCTCGCGCTCAATCCTTCGGGATATTCAACTTGAAAACGAGTGAAATCTTCAATGGAATTGAGCACTTGGTCAATGTTCACATTGTCAAAACGATAAGTCCCGTCCACCCAGGCATCTACGATTTCAGAGTCCAGAGAAAATTCTTCAGCCTTGGATTCGCTCATTTTCACGCCCTTTCCTGGTGTGAGCATCATGGAAAGATCATTTCCATTCTCTACCAAAACCTTTCCTGTTTTACATGAGACCCTGAGATTTTTGTTCTTAGTGATAACTGAAAAAGAGGTTCCGAGCACACTCACTTTTCCCAAGTCGGTAGTCACGCTAAATTTGCTGCCTTTCTCCACTTCGAAAAAACCGGTACCTGAAAAATCAAGATCTCGAAACAAGGGCCAAGTCAAATCGTTGTAATTTAACTCGGCATCGGGACTCAAATGAATGGTTGAGCCATCGGGAAGTTCATGTGCAAGAACAGAATCACTGGAATTTTCCACAGTTTCTGAACCAAGAAATCCTATTGAGAGAGCAAACACAGCCGCTATTGATGCGGCAATGGCCAGTTTCGAATAGATTCTGCCGGATCGGAGCAGCGGAATAACCTTGTCGGTTTCTTCGATCCTTCTCATTACTTGAGTCTTAGCTTCTGCTTGGGATGTTGAAAATGGAAGCCGATTCTTATCGAGAAGAATATCTAATTTTGAATTAAAATTTTGTTCCACTTGTATTTGTGTATTTCCTGATGTTTGCCTCAGTTATACACGTGTTCGAGTTTTTACCCTACTTCGATAAAAGGATTATTCTACGGTAATGTCTACAGACAGACCGTTAAATGCTGTAAAGACACCCCAAGCTCCTTGTATATTTGATGGAGCTCCACGAAGATCAGGGGCTGAATTTTCAGTGTACATTTGAATATACTCCTCATTTACTGCACTTACATAGAGTTGGTAGCTCCCGATATACGTGAAGTGGTCACGATAGAGATCAATGGAGCCGCCATCATGTAGAGCAAATAAGGGACTGTCAGAAGAAGGTTGAATTGGGTAAATCGTCATGGACGTATCGCTATCTACTCCACGTGCAAATATGCAGTAGGTATGGCCACCTTCGGCAGCGCTCCAACTCAAAGTTGTCAGAGGCAATTCATCATTCGTTGTTTCGGTTATATTGACATAGTTATTCGTAATGTCGAGATTTTCTATAAGTGCAGGAAACTTGGATGTAGCAGTATAAGTCTTTCCATCGTGTATGACCTCCAGCAATAAATTTTCAGGTCCCGAAAAGACGAACGAAGGATCGCTAATTTCGTAAATTCCTTCTGCACCACTTTTCAGTGATAACGTGGCGCTCAGATTGCCTTGCGAGATTTTGATATTTGCATCATTGACAGGAATCAAATCTGCTTCGCCATCATCATGTATACGAGCTACCTTAACGTGATTTACAGGTTCGTTGGCGTAGACATATGCTTCCACCATCAACTGTTCATTCGGATTTGTATCATCTGACGAATTATCAGAAGTACAGGCTGAAACGAGTATAATTAAGAACAGAACACCCAATAATTTAATCAATCTTCTCATAATTTCAACTTCAAGTAAACAGATGGCGTAAATCCCAAGGAAAGAATATTTCTTTGCCCAAGGTCATAAAAGTCAGTATCCTGCCTGGGAATTTGAAAATAGTCAATGTACTTGACTGTTAAATTGTCATAGGCATTGTACACTGACAACCCCATTTGCAAAGCCCCTTTTTTCAATGGCAGAGTATAGCCCGCCGATACATCCAATCTGTGGTACCATTCCAACCTGCTCGAGTTTATTCCGCCAATGGTGACAAATTGCTGCTGATCGCCATTGGGTGTGGTGACTATAAAAGTCCCCAAAACAGGAGTATAAGGTACGCCGTTAGCTAATACAATCGCAGCAGAAAAATCCCACCGATTGTATTCCAAATTATAGATCAATGAGAACTCGTGATTTGATACTCCCGGGCTGTCGAAGTATTTTCCTTGATTAATGTCGGCATACTTTGATTCTGAGCTGATGAAGGTGTAGCCAAACATGACGTTCTGATTTTCAAATGATTTCTTTAACAGGAAATCAACTCCAAAAACTCTCCGATCTCCGTCTACGGCAAACTGATCAAGGCTTCCGGTTGGAATGCCAAATTCAGGAAACAGAAATTCGACTACACCTTTTTCGTACTTGTGGTAACCCTCCAAAGAGATTTCCCAATCTTTAAGCTCGTAAACCGTCCCCAAAATGTAGTGGTCACTGCGTAGAACGGGAATTGTATTGTCGCCCGATAGCGTCCAAGTCTCAGGGATGCTGAAATAGAGGCTCCGCTCGTTCAGCCGTCTGATCATTTGATGAAAGATTCCGTAGGATCCCTTTAAGGTCAATTTGGGGCTTACCTTAAAGCTCAAAGAGAGGCGTGGCTCCGGATAGATATTCCCATCCCGGTCATAATGAGTGGCTCTTAAACCCACCTTAGCATCAAAGTTGCCGATTCGCTTTTGCAACTGTGCATAAAAGGCGTTACTCATTGCGGATATGGTCGAATCTTGAAGTATTTCTGATTGATCTTGAGCCTGAGAAACGATGCGATTTGATGTATTCCACCATCCGAATTCCAAACTTGAGGTTTTATTGATTATGTAATTGTTATCGAGACGGAAAGTGTTGTCATTTACTTCTACTTTCTGTTCAAAAAAGCGCTGGCTGAAGGTATCCTGCTGCGCCAAGAAAGTCTCTTGCGCTTCGAGGTTGCTCGAATATTGGGAGACGCCGTAGTTGGCATAAGTAAAAAACTTGCGGTTCCATTTCCTCGACCATTTAATGCTACCCCCTTGGTTGCCCCAATTGGTTTGATCTTCAGATATTCGGGTAAGATCGTCCAGACTTCCGTCAAAAGTAATGTCCAAGTCATCCTGACCTTGGTAATAGCTCAGCGAAATGGCATCTTTTTCCGAAGGCTTGAAATTGAATTTGGCGTTCAAGTCACTGAAAAAATAATCGGGCATGCTGTTGCTCTCAAAGACATCCGTATTGTTTTCAGGTGTATTGGGTAAGCTGGAATTGAAAATATTGTTGAAAATGTTTCGGTAGGTCGGGCTTTGAATGACATTGGTAAATGCCCTGCGGTAACCGAATACCAGAGAGGCTTTGTTTTTTACCACGGGCAGTTCCAAAAGGAGGTTTGCACTTAACATGGTAGTCTCAATTTGGATTGAAGGCTTTACTTTATTTCCGTCTATTCCCGTAATGTCTACTACTCCCGATGATCGTCCTCCAAATCGCGCATCGAAACCTCCTTTGTTTACGCGAACATTTTTGATGACATTGCTATTGAAAGCACTCAGAAATCCGAAAAGATGATCGACGTGGTAGACCGATATTCCATCAAACATAACCAAGTTCTGATCGGTCTGCCCACCACGAATTCGCAAGCCGCTTTCGGCATCTTGCCCTCCGCTGATCCCCGGCAATCTTCTCAATGCAGAGAACACATCGTTTTCTCCTAAGTTTGGCAGAGTTGAAATTTCTGAAGGATTAAATGTGAGCTGACTAATGTTTTCATCGATCTCCAGCAAATTTTTACCCCTTGCACTGATTTGTACTGAGGGTAAGTTTTTGAGCTTTGGCTTCAGGTCAAAATTCAGAATTCCCGATACTGCAGCAGATCGACCAATCATAACAATCTCTTTCTCATAACCAATGTAGGAAACCACAACTATAGAAGTATCAGAGGGAACTTCGAGCAGTGTATATCTTCCTTCTGAATTTGCCGTGGTACTTTGATTGGTATTCGCGATTTTCACCGTTGCAAACGGGAGAGATTCACTGTTCAATTCATCCCGTATAATTCCACTGAGTGGAAATGAATTTTTTAGCGGATCAGTATCGATAGGGATAATGACATAGGTCTCTCCAATTAGCTCAAATCGAAAATCGGAGTCTTTCAGAGATCTTTTTAGAAAAGCCTCCATCGTTTTTACGTCGGAGTCTATATCAGGCACGGTCAATTGCGACACCGCGTCAGGGTCATATGAAATGGCAATTCCCTCTTTTTGGCGAAGAGACTTTAAAGCGGTTTCCAAATTTTGACCGCTAAATCGCTTAAAATTTATTCCATCATCTGCTTGTCCGAAGGTATTCAGAGAACCGAAAACAAGAAGAAATAGAAAAATGGTGAACCGCATCAAGGCTCTAAGATAACCACTACGCCTTTGTCAGAAGATATTTTAAGCCCGAACGGCTTGGTTAAAATGTCCAACGACACATCAAGATCAGTCGGGTCCAGACTACCGGAAAAGCGATACACACCTTCAGAAGTGAAGTTAATGTCAATACCGAATTTATCTTCTAAAGATTCAATCACTATATGGATAGGGGTATTTTCGAAAGAAAGGTCACTTTTATTTTTAGAAATGAAAGGCTGTTTATTCAACCATTTGCCTTGTTGCGAATTGTCTGCAGACAAAATGATGTAATCGTCGGCCAGAAGAATTTCGCCGGCTACATCTACTTTTCCCTCTTGGCATTGAACCACCAAGGCATCATCATTTTCCCAAACCGAAAATTTAGTACCCAAGACGTTTACATCGCCGAAGCTCGTTTCAACCGTAAATTGATCCCCGCTTTGTACAATGAAAAAAGCTTCGCCAATCATCTCAGTCGATCGGGTAAAGTTCCATAAAATTGAATTGTAAGAGATCGAGCTACCCTGAGCGAGAATTGTTTCTGAGCCATCGGGGAAGGTGTGGGTCACTGATATTTCGCGCGCTTCAATGTTGGTGTTTCCAAGGAAATAAATCCCGAAAGGCAGCGATAGGATAATGATCAATGCCGCGGCTGCCGCATAAAGCCGACTGTATTCGAAGCCACGGGAATGATCAAATTTTGCTTCGGCATGAATCGTTCTGGCCATCACCTTTGATCGAGCAGTTTCGACACTGTCATCCGCAAATGGAGCGCTGTACTTTCTTAGTCGATCTTCTGCCTTTTCCAACTCGCTCATAGTTCAAACTTTTCGATCCAACTCATCTCTCAAGATGGCCAATGCCCTCGACATTCTCTTTTCAACAGCTTTCATACTTAAACCCAACATTTCGGCAATTTCACGATATTTCAAACCATCTATTCTATTCATTAAAAACACCTCACGAGCACCATCGGGTATTTTGGCCAAAACCGCCTGCAGCTTTTCGTCGAACTCTTGCATTTCTATCAGATACTGAGGTGTCTCATTATCGTTTCTTTCTTCGACGTAATTCAAGAATTTATACTTCAATTGCTCTCTTTTGAGCTTATTGATCATCAGGTTATTGGCAATGGTGAATACGTAGGCTTTAAGCGAAGATTTATCAATCTTTTCGCGGGTTTCCCACAGCTTTACAAACGCATCTTGTGCCACATCTTCAGACAGTTCTGACTTCGATGTTTTGTAATATAGAAAATTTCGAACCTGCGTGTAATACAAATCAAACACTTCCTCGAATTCCCGAGCGGTCAAAATCTCCTTCTTACTTTCTGATTCAGATTTTTTGAATAATCCCAAAATTGAAACTTCCTTTAGGCTACTAAAAAATTAATACCTTCTTTATAAAGTCATTTGCGGGAGCAATAAAGCAAAAACTTAAACACCTCCCCATCGAATGTAGTTATCAAATAAACCAAATTCTTTAACAATGGAATACAGACGACTCGGTAAAGCGGGCTTAAAAGTAAGCGAACTTTCCTTTGGTTCGTGGATCACTTTCGGAAATCAAATCGAAGACAACACTTCTGAGGAGCTGATGAAAATGGCCTACGACGCCGGCATAAATTTCTTTGACAATGCAGAAGCATATGCCGGAGGGAAGTCAGAAATCGTAATGGGAGAGATTCTGTCGAAAATGAAATGGCCCAGAGATACATACAGTGTTTCCAGTAAAGTTTTTTTCGGAGCCGGTGGGGAAATGCCCACCCAGAAAGGGCTGAACAGAAAGCACGTTACAGAGGCCTGCCATGACGCTCTTAAGCGTCTGCAAGTCGACTATCTGGATCTGTTCTTTTGTCATCGACCCGATAAGGAAACGCCCATTGAAGAGACGGTTTGGTCGATGCACAACCTGATCACTCAAGGAAAAATTCTCTATTGGGGGACCAGCGAGTGGAGCGCTCAGGAAATTATGGAAGCACATATGGTTGCCAAGCAGTACAATCTGATCGGACCTGCCATGGAGCAGCCTCAGTACAATATGATGGTTCGCGAAAAAGTAGAAGTGGAGTTCTCGCAGATCTATAAAACGGTAGGGCTGGGTACCACCGTGTGGAGTCCGCTGGCCTCAGGTGTCCTTACCGGCAAATACAACGACGGATCGGAAGGAGAATCAAGGCTTAAAAGAGCGGAGCTCTCTTGGCTCAATGAGAAATTGCTGATTGAAGAAACGCTGAATAAAGTAAAGAAGCTGACCGCGCTGTCAGGAGATTTGGGTATCGCTATGCCTCAGCTTGCGCTGGCTTGGTGTTTGAAAAATGAGAATGTGAGCACCGTCATACTCGGAGCCAGCAAAACTTCGCAGCTGAAAGAGAACCTCAAGGCGACTGAGGTAAAAGCAAAACTCACACCTGATGTGATGGAGAAGATTGAGAGCATCTTGGACAATAAACCCAAGCACCCACAGTTCTGATTTTGAATGAGTGAACTCAAAGTAGCGGAAGATTGGTTCAAATCGAAAGGATGGAAGTCTTTTGAGTTTCAAAAGGATGCATGGCGTGCATGCCTCAAAAGGGAGTCGGGCCTGCTAAACGCACCCACCGGCAGTGGAAAGACCTATGCACTTTTTGCCGGTGTGGTACTGGAATACTTGAAAGCTGAAAAAGAGGGAAAGCTCAAGAAAAAGAAAGGGCTGAAGCTCATTTGGGTTACCCCGATCCGGGCACTTACAAAAGACATCAAGAATGCTTGCCAAAACTTTTGCGATGACCTCGATCTGCCTTGGAAAATTGCCATTAGAACAGGAGATACGTCTACCTCCGATCGGGCCAAGCAGAAACGCACGCCTCCCGATGTCTTGATCACCACTCCCGAGAGTATGCACTTATTGATGGCTTCAAAAGGATACGCGGATTACTTCGGAACCTTGCGCTTTGTGGTGGCCGATGAATGGCACGAACTGATGGGATCGAAAAGAGCGGTGCTTCTCGAACTGGCGCTGTCCAGATTAAAGGCCATCGCCGATCCATGCATCTGGGGTATTTCTGCTACCATCGGAAATATGGAGCAGGCTATGGAGGTTTTATTTGGAACAGACTTCGGCACCAAGAATTTGCGGTTTATCAAATCAGAGATCAAGAAGAAAATTGAAATCCTGCCCATCATTCCCGAAGAGATAGAAAAGTATCCGTGGGCAGGCCATTTAGGGGTCAAACTGGCCGAGAGCGTTTTGCCCATCCTCGAAAAGAGTAGAACCACTTTGATTTTTACCAATACCCGATCTCAGGCCGAACTATGGTACCAGCATCTATTGAATATTAAGCCCGAATTGGCGGGACTTATAGCCATGCACCACGGCTCCATAAGCAGGGAGTTGCGCGATTGGGTGGAAGATGCCCTTCACGAAGGCAAGTTGAAATGCGTGGTATGCACCAGTTCACTCGACTTGGGAGTCGACTTCCGTCCGGTGGAGACCATTATACAAATCGGCAGTCCGAAAGGTGTTGCGCGCTTCGTCCAACGAGCGGGTAGGAGCGGCCACTCACCCGGAGAGCGATCGGTCATTTATTTCTTGCCCACCAATGCACTACAGCTTATCGAATGCGAAGCTTTGAAGGCGGCCATCATTAAAGATGACCTCGAAGATCGCATGCCTTACATTCGAAGTTTTGATGTATTGGTTCAGTATCTCATTACCTTGGCAGTATCGGATGGCTTTAAGCCAAAAGAAATTCTCCCCGAAATAAAATCAACTTTCTCGTTTGAGAGTATTTCTTCCGACGAGTGGGCTTGGGCACTAAATTTCATCACCAAAGGCGGATCATCGCTTGAAGCCTACGACGAGTTTTCGAAAGTGGAAGTGATGGAGGATGGTCTTCACAAAGTCAATAACCGACGAATGGCCATGAGGCATCGGCTTTCCATTGGTGCCATCGTCAGCGATGCCATGCTGATGGTCAAGTTTCAGTCGGGCGGTTATTTGGGCTCTATCGAAGAGTGGTTTATTTCAAGGCTCACCCCGGGCGATACGTTTTGGTTTGCCGGAAGGCCACTGGAACTCATTCGGGTGAAGGAAATGACGGTACACGTTAAGATCAGCAAGAGCAAAAAAGGAGCTGTGCCCAGCTGGCAGGGAGGTAGAATGCCTCTTTCCTCAATGCTCTCTGAAAATCTTCGCATTCAAATAGGGAAGATTGCCAACGACCAATTTGATTCCGCAGAGCTGAGAGCCGTTCGGCCAATTGTAGACGCACAAAAATCGCTCTCAATGGTTCCCGGCACCAATGAACTCTTGATTGAAAAATTAAATTCGCGAGAAGGTTGCCACATTTTTGTCTACCCCTTCGAGGGTAGATTTGTGCATGAAGGGTTGGCTTCACTATTGGCTTATCGGCTCTCTCACTTCAGGCCATTTAGCTTTAGTATCGCACTGAACGATTATGGCTTTGAGCTTCTTTCCGATCAGGATATACCGATCGAGGACGGAGTAGATTCGAACATCCTTTCACTCGACCATCTCAGCGAAGATATCGCAGCAAGTTTGAATCAAAGTGAAATGGCAAGGAGGCGCTTTCGCGATATTTCAGGTATTTCCGGTTTGGTGTTCAAAGGGTTTCCGGGGCATTACCAAAAGGAAAAGCACTTGCAATCTTCCTCACAGCTTTTCTTTGATGTGTTTCGAGATTACGAACCGACTAACCTTCTTTTTAAGCAGGCCTTTTCGGAGGTCATGGAGTTTCAAATTGAGGAGGTGCGACTGAGGTCGGCATTGAAAAGAATCGCTTCCCAAGAAATCCGCATTACTTATCCTGAGAAACCAACTCCTTTCTGTTTCCCCATTTTGGTAGATCGATTGAGGGAGCGAATGTCTTCTGAGAAATTGGAAGACCGAATTAAGAAAATGACCTTACAGCTCGAATCCTAAATGAATTACATTATTCAAGATGTCGCCCTCACGCTGCTTCCCGAAAGAGCTATTTTTTGGAAAGACAGAGGAATGCTCATCGTAGCTGATGCTCATATTGGTAAGGTAAGTCACTTTCGTAAAAATGGCATTCCGGTACCCGGGATGGCCGAAAGAAATAACCTTTGGCGTCTTTCCGGGTTGGTTATGAAAACCAAGCCTGAGCAAATTGTCTTCTTAGGCGATCTGTCTCACAGCAAGCTCAATAGAGCTTGGGATCAGTTTGTTGATTTCAGAGCGGCCTATGAAGATATTGAAATGGTTTTGGTAAAGGGAAATCACGATATTCTTTCCAACCACTCATTTGATGCCGCGCGTATCAAATTGGTTGATGATCTTAAAGCAGGACCTTTTTTACTCACTCATGATCGAGAAGAATCGGAACTATACAATATTCATGGACATATTCATCCGGCCATCAGATTAAGAGGTAAGGGCAGACAATCATTAAGGGTGCCGTGCTATTTTTTCGGAAAAGACTACGGAATTCTGCCCTCGTTCGGAGACTTTACCGGTTCATATACGCTCAAACCCATTGAAGGAGACGCCGTATTCGTACCCGGAGAAAAGGAAACGATCCGCGTATTTTAGATGTGCCTTCTCAGTATTTGGATCACCTGTCCCGTATAGCTTCCGCCAAAGAGGTTGACGTGGGCAAGCAATGGGTATAAATTGGCAACATGAATGCGTTCTTCCCAACCCGACTCCAGGGGATAAACCTCGTTATAAGCATCGTAAAATCGTTTATCAAAACCGCCGAATAGCTTGCTCATTCCCAAATCCATTTCTCGATGTCCATAATATACGGCAGGGTCGAATATAACTGCTTCACCGTGAGAGTCAGTCATGAAATTTCCCGTCCAGAGATCTCCGTGCACGGCAGCGGGTGGCTCTTTTGGGAAATATCTTTCTACTCTGCTCAACATTTTTTCAAAGAGCCTCAGGAACTCTGATGTGGCGAGTCCGTTTTGCTTTGCCATTTCAAGTTGAGGGTTGATCCTCATATCGGTAAAGAAGCTTTCCCATGTCTCGCGTTTGTCATTTTTTTGAATAAGACTGCCCAAATAATTGTTTTCGCCAAATCCAAAGTAATCCGCGCTGTGCTTGTGCATGTCGGCCAGCTTTCTCCCGAACTCTTCCCAGAAGTCAGGCTTTCGATTGGTGCTATTGATATTTTCCATCAAAATCCATTGGATTTCTTCGGTTATCCCTGTGGCAATGGGTTGCGGAATTCTAAATTGACAGTTCGCTTTCAAAAAGTTAAGACCCGTAGCTTCCGCATCAAACATTCCCGGATATTCAGTGGCGCTGTTGATCTTTGCAAAGTAAGTTCCGACAGAGGTTTCAAGTCGGCGAGCATCGTTAATACTGCCACCACCTACAATGCTTACCCTGATGATTTCAACTTTTTGTTCAGTTGAGACCTCGATGGCTTTTTGCCAATCGTCTGAAAGATTTTGATTTAAAACACTCAAGATGAATAACTAAGATTGAATTTGAATAACAACTGTTCGTACTTTCAAAGGTATGAGATATTTATTCGTCTTACATGGTTGCAAGAGAAACTTTGATCCCGTAATTTTGGCCGCCTTTCGGGGCCCATAGCTCAGCTGGTTAGAGCAGCAGACTCATAATCTGAAGGTCGAAGGTTCAAGTCCTTCTGGGCCCACTTAATTACCCGCAGAATTTTCCTGCGGGTTTTTTTTGCTCAAAAAAATTTCTAATTAGAATTTAGAATTTGCTTTTTCGAGGGTTTTTATCCTATATTTGAGGCAGTTTGTTTGTCGAATTATGGCTTTGGTCGAAACCGGAGTGAATTCGATGTCAGATCATATTAATATACCAAAACCAATCTTAACCGTATGAGAACCTCTCTACCCCAATCAGTCAGAGATGTTGCGCGCTGTTACAGCCGCATCTTCACTTTTATCTTACCCCTAATTGCCGCTCTAGCAATTTCAGTGAGTATTCAGGGGCAATCCGGGCAACCGGAATTAGTCAAAGTTTGTAGTGTAAGCGACTTTTCAGACGCTTCAAATGGTCACTCATTATTTCTGGCTAATGTGCCGGGAATTTCTGACAACAAGTATGAATTCTTTCCTG
>DATFKV010000200.1:0-5290 GCA_035268465.1 Cryomorphaceae bacterium
CGTCCTTTTTTGAAAGGACGAGAGTAGACTATCTCGATGTCCATTCCATTTTCTTGATAATTTAAAGTCGTTTCAGGACTGTGCTTCTTGGTGTTGTGCTTCATTAGTTGAAATCCGATCACTCCTAGTCCGAGAAGAATCAGAATTATGAGTGCAAACCATTTGAGAAAACGCATGAGATCTGTTTTTTCCAAAGATAGGATATTGCCTTCGTGCAATTACTTCACCGGAAAACGGAAATAAGTATTGGGGTAGGGTTCATTTATTAAAACAAAATGCCACCATTCAGTTTCAAGCGGTTCAAAACCGGCTTTGATCATGGCGTTGCGCAAGAGTTGGCGATTTTTGTGCTGAACGGCAGAAACGTTTTTGGTCTCAGGATGGGAGATGGGGCCAAAGTGGTCTACAATAGACCCCATGTCCAATTCTTTTCCCGTTGCTAAGTCAAATAGGGTCAAATCAACGGCACTTCCACGAGAATGACCTGATTTTTCTGCTATGTAACCTTTAACAAAAAGTTGATCTTTTGGAACATTGGGATAATAACGGCTCTTTCCTACCGTGTCAGAACTGATCTTTGACCATTTTAGAAAATGATCGACCGCTATCTGTGGTCGATAGCCATCGAGAACTTTCAGCCCAAAACCGCCATGGGCCAGTTCTGCTTCGACAAGAGCAAGTGCTGAGGCAGCCTCTGCTGATAACAGCACCTTTTTGGCTTCGTATCCTTCGATAGTGTCTCCTACAAAATTTTCTGAACTAAAATAGATTGGCTCAATTATTCCAAATTTTAGAATGGTGTCGCGACTTACAAAATCGGTTTGGGCGTAGGATACCGAAATAAAAGATTCACAAATAAGGGTTAATACAATGGCAGATGCAGTTCTCTTATGACGAGTGAATAGTTGTATCATCGCTTCGGAAATTATCCGTAGACTTATGGAAATGCGCTTTGTGATAGTCAAAGAAGAAAAATTGATCATTCAAATGTTTTCAGGAAAGCTAACCTATGAAAAATGGTTGAAGTCTGCTGAAGCCATTTGGGAAAACCCGGAATACGACAGTTCGTATTGTGGGATAGTCGATTTTCGTAAGGCCGATGTGCAGATGAAAATTAAGGAGGTAAAGGCGATCATAGAACTTCTGTCGAGCAAGAACAACCAGGCCTTGAGAGCAGATACCGCAATTCTAATTGATGAGCCAACGGCCGCGGCTTTTGCCAGCATTTTTGCCGATTCAATGAAAGAGCTTATCAATACTAAAATAGTGACCACAGAGGAAGGAGCAGCAGCAAAGCTCAGTTTGAACAGGTCTGTTTTTGAATCACTGTACGGCACTGACGCCGTTACACTGGTTTTAGATTAGAAAGCTCCTGACTTAGATTTTCCAAAGTATTTTTCTTTGATTCTGCCTTTTTCAATTGACAGGTCCAAATCACAAATACGTTCCACCCTCTCTTTTGGAGTTCCTTTTCGTTTTTTTCGTCTCTCTCGCGATTGCCCAAGAGCTTTTTCTTCCAAAAATCCTTTCTCGTTTGGGGAACTTTAAAAAACTTGCAGCCTGCGTGGGCATGCCAAAAGCAGCCGTGAACAAGCACCACTGATTGGTATGCGGGCAATATTAAATCGGGCTTCCCTGGCAGTCTTTTCCCTTTGTATTTTCCGTGAAGATTATAGCGAAACCCTGCAGCGTGCAGATATCTTCTTACTTGCATTTCGGGCTTGGTGTTTTCACCCTTCACTTGGCTCATATTGTATGAGCGCACTGCCGGTTCATGCACATCTGCCATCGAGGAGATTCTTTATTCGATTTCGGGCTTGTAAAGCAATTCTTTTGCCGCAAAGTCATAAAGCGTCAGTCTGCGCAAATCGAAATAGGCAATCCAAAAATCGCGCAGGGCAGTAACATACGACCTTTTTGCCGCATCTTTTTCTGATAGAGCAATGTTGAGGTTGGTAATGTCAACTTTTCCCGTGAGGTATCTGTTTTGGGCAACGTTGTAGCGCTCTGAAGCCACTTCATCCGATTTTTTCGAAATCTCCAATTGCTTGCGGAGTACATCAAATCGACGAACCAATGTAACAATCTCTTGTTCGAAATTCTGGATATCTTGATCGATTACAAAATTAGTCAGGTCGCGATTGGCCAGCGCTGTTTGCATTCGCGCCTTGTTCCGTCCCCAGTCCAAAATTGGAATGACCAGACCAACATCAAGTCGTTGCTGGTCGTTTGGTTCTTCGTAGGCATTGTCAAGTTGACTGGAAGCACTGTTTAAGCCGTAAGATGCGGTTAGATCTACCTGAAAGCGTTGAGCCCTGGCTTCTGCTACCTCTCGATTTGCTTCTATTCGTTGGCGCTCAAATGCGATGTAATCCGAACGGTTCATTTTGGCATAAACCAAAGCATCTTGAATGGAGATATCAAATTGGGGAATTCCGTCAGGAATATTCAGAAACAATGTGTCGGCATCATTTAGTCCCAGATACGCTCGCAACTGTTGACTGGAAGTTTGCAGATCCAACATGGCTTGAGAAACATCCTGTTGCGATCTGAGAAGTTGCAACTCTACCTGCAATAGCTTGTCCTTGCTCGTAGTTCCTATATTATATCGACCCTGCTCTATTTTGTAAATCGTATCGTTGTTCAGGAGGTTGAATTGCGCAATTTCATAATTGATCTGCGCAGTTAAGTAGTCAAAAAATCGTCCTGAAGCCTCACGAGAGATAAACTCCATTTCCTCCACGTAGCTCCTCTGACTTTCTTCATATCGAAGTGGTTCGGTTCGTTTATCCCACTTAAGATTGTTGAAGCCAAAGATGGGTTGATCCAATCGAATGTTAACCATCGTGGTATTAAATCGCGTCAAATCTTGATTGAGGTCGTTGAAATAGTTCATACTCGAATTCACCGAAACATTACCCCCTGTTAAGGCTATGGGCTGGTTAAGACCTAAGTTAAGGCTGGAATTGAGCTGCTCTCTGTCTTGAAAAACGATGGTTCCGTCGTCTAGTCTGTTGCTCAGGAAATCCCTGTTGTAGCCGGGTATATTTCCCCTTAAGGCGAGTTGAGGGTTGTAATTTGATTTAAAGAGCCGGTACTGCCAGTATCGGTTTTCCAATCGGGTTTCGGCTTGTTTTGACGAGGGTGACTGGCCTCTGGCTAAGAGGATAACGTCATTGAGATTGTATGTATCGACATCCTGAGCTTCTGTAAAAACAGCACTCGCCAAGAAGAGAAGAATTACAAGGTATTTATTCATAGCGCAGGGAGTTAATGGGGCTTTGCATTGCAGCTCGGCGCGCCGGGGCAATTCCGAATACCAAGCCTACCGAAGCAGCAACGCCAAATGAGATAAGGATCGAGCTAAAAGAGATTACCGTATTGATGTCGGCCAATTTAGAAACCAGAAAGGCCATGGTAACTCCGAGCATCACGCCAATCAACCCACCGGAAATGCTGATGAGTACCGATTCGAACATAAACTGGTGAATGATGTCTTGCTTTTTTGCGCCAAGCGCCAATCTTAGACCTATTTCTTTGATTCGTTCCAGTACCGACGCCAACATAATATTCATGATCCCGATTCCGCCTACGAGCAGGGATATGCCGGCGATTGCTCCCAACACGTAATTGAATAATTCGTTGTTTCTTTTCTGCTGTTTCAGAAGAAGTTCGGGGATTTCAATTTGGTAGTCAATAACATTGAAATGTTTTCGCTCCAACAGTCTGCTGATCACATCTGCAATGGGTGAGAGGAGTTCTGTTTTCTCTACCTGCACCACCATTCGGTCTATTTGATGGTAGTTTTTCGAAGTGACATTTTGATCGCTTTCTTCTCCGTTCCCATTCCTGTTGGCCGAAGCATTGGCTTGCTCAATCATTGCTTTGGTAACCATGTCGCGATTCTCATAGCGTATGAGCACGGTTTCCAAGGGGGTGTAAACATCCATGTTGTAATCTCGAATTCCCAGACTGCTCACGCTGCTTTCGCTGATGAGTCGCTGCTCCAATACACCAATTACTTCTAGCCAGCGAGGTCCTACTTTAAGCTTTTTTCCGATGGCGTTTTCGGTAGGAAAGAATCTGTTCTTGATGGATTTTCCGATAATGCAGACAGGTGCTCCAACGGAAACTTGGTAGTCATTGAAGACTTCACCTTCCGAGACATCAAAATTGAAAATCTCAAAGTATACCGGTTCTACACCAACCAATTTTGCCGAACGACGAATGCCGTTGCTGATGATGTAGGTCTCTAGGACTATTTCCGGACTTATTTTTCTGACGTTGGGAATAACCTCTTTGATCGATTCAGCATCGACTAGCCTGAGACCGGGAGAAAATCTCTCCTTTTCTTTTCCGCCGACATTCTCATCGAGGTTTTCTTCTTTTTGCTCAATTACCGGTTCGATGACGATGTTATTGACACCAACCAGTTTCATCTGCTCATTGATTTCGGCTTGGGTTCCATTTCCGATGGCCAACATAGCTATAACCGCTGCCACACCGAAGATGATGCCCAAGGCTGTCAGTAAGCTCCGTGTTTGGTTGCTAATTAAAGCCTCGAGTGCGATGAGAAAGTTCGCTTTAAGTCGCTCGTTCATCATTTAGCCGATGGTCTTTTGCGGTCCTTTTCTCCTCGACCGTCTTTTGGATCCTCGCTATCTGCCACCTCTTCTTCACTGTTTTCTTTCTTTACATTTCGCTTTCCATTCATTTCAGGAATTAAGTTAACCTTGTCATCTTCCATATCCGGAATCCGATTTAAATAAACTTCGTCTCCTTCATTTAGCCCGGCCAAAATGATTACTTCATTTGTATTGGTTGCGCCGATCATAACTTCCTGCTTTTGGACGCTTAGCCCGGATTTCTTAAAGACGTACGTAATGGAGTCATCTTGATTAAATAATCCCTCAATGGGGATGTGGAGGGCATCTTCCTGAGTATCTGTAATGATCTGATTGCTCGTTGTCATAGATGGCTTTAGCAGGTCGTCTCTTTCATTCAGCTCAATATTTACCTGAAATATTTTCGCATCTGAATTGGGACGTTGTTCACCCACATTTGCCACTTTAATGACATCTCCACTCAATTTCTTATCGGGGAAGGCATCCAATCCGAGTTCTACCTCTTGGCCCTGCTTTACTTTTCGAATGTCGACCTCATTGACGTAAGTCACAGAGATCATCGTGCTCAAGTCGGGCAAGGTCGCGACCACGGGATCCCACGCGCTGATTTGAGAACCTTTTCCAACCGATTGTCCATTCCAATCTTTCTTGTAGATCAACATTCC
>DATFKV010000201.1:0-4302 GCA_035268465.1 Cryomorphaceae bacterium
ATTGGATCGCGAGCTTTTTCCGATGGGATTCTGATCCACAAATTCAATGGCCTTGATCATTTTTAAATCTCCTTCCAAATCATCAAAATCGCCCATTCTACTCCCATATTCTCCCAGGTGCTTCAAGAGGGCAGGGTAGAGGACAGAGTTGACCAAAGTTGATTTCCCGCTGCCACTCACTCCCGAGACTGCAACCAAACATTCCAGAGGAAACTGCACGTCAATTTCCTTTAAGTTGTTTTCGCGAGCACCTTTTACGGAAATGGAGTTTTTCCATTTGCGGGTTTTTTTCGGTAGCTCAATTTCTCTTCTCCCGGTCAGGTAGTCGGCTGTCAATGAGTTTTGAGCGGTCATCAGTTCTTCGTGGTTTCCTTGAAAAACCAATTCTCCGCCGTGGGTTCCCGCTTCAGGACCCATATCTACGATTTGATCGGCCGCTTGCATAATTTCTTCATCGTGTTCTACCACGATTACGGTGTTCCCAAGTCTTTGCAGTGACCTCAATACTTCAATCAAGCGATTGGTATCGTGGGGATGCAAACCTATGCTGGGCTCATCGAGAATGTACATGCTTCCCACCAAGCTACTTCCCAGAGAAGTGGCCAATTTAATTCGCTGAGATTCTCCACCGGAGAGTGTGTTTGATAATCTATTCAGTGTGAGGTAACCCAATCCTACATCGCAGAGATATTGAAGTCTGTTGGTGATTTCCGTAAGAATCCGTTTTGAGACATGTTCGTCTTTCTCAGAGAGGGTTAGATTTTGCAGAGCAACAACGCTTTTTTTCACCGGCATGGCCAAAAGCTCAACGATTGAATGACCGCTCACCTTGACGTAAGTCGCATCCTTGCGCAGCCGCGAGCCCTTGCAGTCGGGGCAGGTAGTCTTTCCGCGGTAGCGACTGAGCATTACGCGGTATTGGATCTTATAGGATTTGGATTCCAGGTATTTAAAGAATGCGTTGAGTCCTTTAAAGTACTTGTTGCCCATCCAGAGCAGTTCTTTCTCTTCTTCAGTCAGTTTATTAAAGGGGCGGTGGACGGGGAATTTGAATTTGTCAGCGTTATATATCAATTCGTCTTTCCACACGCTCAGCTTTTCGCCTCGCCATGGAACGATGGCATCTTCGTAGATGCTTAGTCCGCGGTTAGGGATGACCGAATCAGGGTCTATTCCAATCACACTTCCGAATCCTTCGCAAACTTTGCAGGCTCCTACGGGATTGTTGAAACTAAAGAAGTGCTCTGAGGGGATTTCGAAAGTCATTCCATCTCGCTCGAAACGATTGGTAAAAGAATGTGTTCCTCTCTCTTCTCCGTCTAGTATTTCCAGTTGGCATTCTCCCTGTCCTTCGAAAAAAGCCGTCTGTATCGAGTCAGCGACACGCGCATCGTTTTCTTCGTCGTCTTTCTTATTGACAACTCGATCGAGTACAATCGACACTTTTGAATTCTTATTGGCTTCGGCTTCTTCTAGCCTCACCACGGTGTCGTCAACCTTTACTCTGGCAAAGCCCTGTTGCTTTAGTATGTCAAATTCTTGCTCCCAAGTCCTGCCTTTTTTGGGAAGAATAGGAGCCATGACCATGCACTTGGTTCCTTCTTTCAGTGAGTGAAAGAAATCCATGACGTCCGTTACCGTTTCTCGCTTTACTTCTTCACCCGATATGGGACTAATGGTTTTTCCGATTCGTGCAAATAGAAGCTTAAGGTAGTCGTAAATCTCGGTGGAGGTTCCAACCGTCGACCTGGCGTTTCTGGTGGTTACTTTTTGCTCGATGGCGATAGCGGGCGAGATTCCATCTATGGAATCCACCTCAGGCTTATCCATTTTTCCCATGAACTGGCGAGCGTAAGAGGATAGGCTTTCAACATAGCGACGTTGTCCTTCGGCGTATAGTGTATCAAAAGCTAAGGAAGATTTGCCGGAGCCGGAAAGGCCCGTAATCACGATGAATTTACCTCTTGGTAGGGCGATGGTAACTCCTTTAAGATTGTGAGTACGAGCTTTTTTAATAATAATATGTGTCTTTGAATCGACGCGTTCAGCTAGCTTTGTACTCATATAGGATCACAGGGGATTAACATTTTTTGGAATGGCAAATTTATCACATATTTGCCTGCAACGAAGAAATAACATATCTTAGTGTCCTGTTGTTCGTATAAAAGTGCGGACATTTTTTTTGAAAACAACACAAAAACACTTTAGCCTATAGCGTACATCTACTCCTGAATTTTCAAATCACTACTACTAATTTAAAAAGGAGAAAGTATGCAATCTAACTCGGCTACGGACCAGGAATTGGTTCGATTATACCTAGAAGGAAACGAATCTGCATTTGAGGCTTTGTTGTCAAGACACAAAGACCGCATTTACACGCAGGTCTACATGTTGGTAAGAGATGAAGAGCTCGCCAACGACATTTTTCAAGAAACATTCGTGAAAGTTGTTCGAACGCTGAAACTCGGCCGCTACAACGAAGAAGGGAAGTTTCTTCCTTGGGTTATGCGAATTGCCCACAATCTTTCTATCGATCACTTTCGACGGTCGAAGAAAATGCCTTTCGTAAGAGAAAATGAAGATTATGATCCATTTGCGTCCATTCCTCGAGAAGAGAAGAATGTCGAAGATCAATGGATTGATGATGTCATCAACGAGGATGTTCGGAAGTTGGTAGACGAACTGCCGGAGGAACAGCGAGAAGTAGTGATGATGCGCCACTACGGCGGCATGAGCTTTAAAGAAATTGCTGAGAGAAGCAATGTTAGTATCAATACCTCATTGGGAAGAATGCGTTACGCACTCATCAATATGAGGAAGATGATTGAGAAGCACGATATCAAACTGACAAAATAATTTTCGATGGTTGGATAATAATCAGAGTCAGAAGGTCGTTTTAGTTCCATAAAAAAAACAAAAACAGCCTATGGCGAATTTTACTCCTGATTTTTTATTTGATTCAAACAAAGAAAAGGCAAGCCGCCGATTTTCATCTCACAGAGGTGAAGAGGTGAGAAGCCCCAAAAAGCAAACCATCGCAAATGTGATAGCTTTCTCCAAAGCTCTGGAAGTGAAAAACGGAAGGAATGGCTCAGTAGAGATGGTGCTGAATTAAATAAAATACGAAATATTGATAAGCGACATGCTCAATGTGTGTCGCTTTTTCTATTTTAGGCCTTATGAACATGATTATTAAATTACTCCTCAACGCACTGTTGGTTTTCGCCTTGGCTTGGGCTTTGCCGGGAGTTCACGTAGCAGGCTTTTGGACCGCCCTGATTGTCGCTATAATTCTTGGACTTCTGAATATTTTCGTGAAACCCATTCTCGTGATCATCACCATACCCGTTACTATTCTCACATTGGGTTTATTCCTCTTGGTGATAAATGCTCTCGTTATACAGCTGGCTGCTTGGCTGGTAGACGATTTCTCTGTGAATAACTTTTGGTGGGCCCTACTCTTCAGTCTTATTTTGAGTGTTCTGAATTCGGCATTTGAGAAATCGGCAAAAGGAGACAATCGAGATTATTAATTCACCAGAACATTCGCAGCCCAAGTGGCCATCAATAAATCAGGTTTGGTTTTGGCCTTGTAACCCATACTTTGGGCATAGCCCACAGCCGCCTGAAAGACTTTATTGGATGGAAATTCGGGATCTGAATTAAGATCCAGATCTATTTGTTCGATCGGTACATCGCATTCGAATTTTAAATAACCTGCTACGTCAATGCTACGCTGCAACTCTCCCCAAAGCCTTGTCCACATATCTTTGACCAAAGGAGTTGCCTCTCGGTGATAAATAACATGAGCACCATTGTTTTCAAAGCGAAACACCACCGTGGTCGCATAGAGCGTCTTTTTAGAATAGTTCTGACTATCGCTGCCCACATAAATTTTCATGCCCGGATGCTTGGCTACCATCTCTTGAGCATAGCTGCCAAGCTCCACCTTGGTATGGGTGCCCATTTTTTTAAACGTTCTGTCCATCCCTTTTTGCCATCAATTTACGCTGGAATTGCTACTCTTCGATTGAGCTCTTTAAACAATTATCCACAAAAAGAGTTTTTCTTCCAATCCTACAAAACCACACTATGCAAAAGCTAACATTAATTCTCGCCCTTTTTTTTACCATCCATTTATCGGCCCAAAACATGAGTAATATGACCATCTACGATTTTTCCGTACCTGCTCTGGAAGGAGGTACCATTGATTTTAATGACTTTAAAGGAAAGAAAATCCTTATCGTCAATACCGCTTCTGAATGCGGATACACGCCACAGTACAAGCAACTAGAAGAATTG
>DATFKV010000202.1:0-2008 GCA_035268465.1 Cryomorphaceae bacterium
GAATGAGAGAAATTCAGAGTTCAAAACGTCGCTCTCGCAATTAAAGCTCAAAAATGGATTTGTTACTTATTTTCCAGATTCCGAATCATCGTGTAGAGAATCTTGGAAAGAGTTTCGGCATGGTCGTATAAGCGGCGAAATTCTGTTTCGGATAAAATGTTATTATCTTTCATTATGTCTAAGATGGCTACGCATTCAAAGACTGAACTTCGCGCAATTATGAAGAAGTTCTTTCTGTATCTTTTTGAGAAGCGACCGAAACCTTCAGCAATACTAGGTACAATGCTGAATGCAGCACGACTTAGCTGATTGGTAGTTATAGTACTCACATTCTTAGCGCGAAGTAATTCTTGTATTGAAGCATTGAAGTGTTTGGCTTTCTTATAAATATCAAGTTTTTCGAAGTCAAACATATTCAGTGCGAGTGGGAGTGTGAGAGTGAGGAAAAAACAGAGTTCAAGTGATCGCTCACCGCTCTCACTCTCACTCTGTTTTTGTACCCGGGGCGGGAATCGAACCCGCACTCCCGAAAGAACTGGATTTTGAATCCAGCGCGTCTACCAGTTCCGCCACCCGGGCATTAAACTCTTCAAATTGAAGTGGTATTTTTCGGTATTCCGAAGCGAAACAGGAGCGCAAAATTACTCATTCAGAGCAATAAGCCAAACAAAATTTCAAAAGTCTAAATTTGCAGTCAATATTTCTTTGGATGTCAAGGCCATAATCGTAGCTTTGCAGCCCTTTTTAAGATGAGCAGCTCAGTAAAAATTTTCGCAGGAAGTGCATCCGAAGACATCGGAACCAGAATCGCACGGGCATACGGACAGGAATTAGGAAACTTGAAGCTGTCGAGATTTAGCGACGGGGAGTTCCAAATTTCTTATGAAGAGAGCATTCGTGGTAACGACGTGGTGATTATACAGTCCACTTTTCCACCTTCCGATAACTTGATGGAATTGCTCATTATGGTAGATGCCGCCAAGCGAGCGTCGGCCAGAAGAATTGTGGCCATCCTTCCTTACTTCGGTTTTGCCAGACAAGACAGAAAAGACAAGCCGCGCGTAGCAATCGGTGCCAAATTGGTAGCCAATTTATTGACCGCTGCAGGAGTGGACAGGGTGATGACCATGGATCTGCATGCCGATCAAATTCAAGGCTTCTTTGAAGTCCCGGTTGATCACCTTTTTGCCTCATCGATCTTTTTACCTTACATCGAATCGCTCGACACGTCAAACTTGATTATGGCTGCTCCCGATACCGGGGGGACTAAGCGGGCGAATGCTTACGCCAAATACCTCAACGTGGACATGGCTATTTGCTACAAGCAAAGAAAAGTGGCCAACCAAATTGAGAGTATGACGGTGATCGGAGATGTGGAAGGAAAAGACGTTCTCTTGGTAGATGACATTATTGATACGGCGGGTACTTTGACTACTGCAGCTGATATGATGATGGATCGAGGCGCTAAAAGCGTCCGTGCGCTTTGCACGCATGCCGTTCTTTCCGGGCCTGCTTACGACCGAATCGAAAAATCGACCATCAAAGAATTGATCGTTACGGATACGATTCCTCTCAAAAAGAAAAGTGAAAAAATCCGTGTCTTGACCATCGCAGATTTGTTTGCAGATGTCATTCATAGTGCGATCAATTACCAATCCATTAGCAAATATTTTATCGTTTCATAAACACAATCAAAAATGAAGAAAGTATCGTTGAGCGGTTCTCTCAGAGAGAACGTAGGGAAAAAAGATGCTAGTCTCGTAAGAGCAGAAGGGAGAATACCTTGTGTGATTTACGGAGGTGAGGACCAGAAACATTTTTCCATTAATTACATTGAGTTTAACAAGTACGTTTATACTCCTGATGTATTTATTTACGAATTGGATCTGAACGGAACCAAGGTGAATGCCATTATTCGGGACATTCAGTTTCACCCCGTGACGGATGAAACGATTCACGTTGACTTTTTAGAGCTCGTAGAAGGAAAGTCGGTTAGAATGGAGCTTCC
>DATFKV010000203.1:0-2972 GCA_035268465.1 Cryomorphaceae bacterium
AGAATACATGGGAAAAGGAGATAGAAAATCCAAAAAAGGAAAACGCTTCATGGGATCCTTCGGTAAAAGAAGGAAGAGAAACCGCACAAAAACCGAATTCCTTCCCGACCAACAGCAACCTAATACGGCCAAGGAACCAATGGCTGCCGCGGTGGTAGATGAGCCAAAGGCGAAGAAAAAAGCTCCCGCCAAGAAGGCTGCTCCAAAAAAGACGGAAGCAAAGCCTCCCGAAACGGCTACAGCTCAAAAAGAGCCTGCTAAAGCAGCAGAGAAGCCCACCGCAAAAGCGGACGATGCACCAAAAAAAGACGATAAATCAGATGAAAAGGTGAAGTCGACGCCGAAGGCTGAAAAGGTTGAGGAAAAGGAAGACAAATCCACCGAGAAAGAAGAGAAGGCAGAAGATAGTAAAAGCTAGCCGAATAAGTTTCTAAGAGAATTTCGCCGCCCAAACGGGCATTAAGAATAAAAAGCCCCGATTTAGTCGGGGTTTTTTGATGACAAAAATCGAACGGGTACGGGCGATTCTCCCCTGTCCAGTTTTCTGTAAATCTCCAAGAGTTCGTCAATGGAACCGATGCCATCTACATCGGGGTAGCCGATATTTCTCAAAAGGTCAAGTGCTGCCAGTTCTACCCGCACGTTGGGGTGCGCATTGTCTCTGACAAAATGAACAAACTTTAAAACCATAAAGGCATTGAACCACCGAAAAAAGCGCTTTTCGAAGCTGTAAAGACCTTTGCTGTTTTTGGCAATCTCTAAGATGCGGTCATCGAAAAAATAGCTATTTAGAAAATCAATCATCACATATGGAATCTGACCTCCGAGGGTTACCAATTGTGGTTTTGTGATGTAGAATTCAGGTATGCTTTTGAAAAACTCAGAGAGGTATTTGAAAGCTTGGAGGTTGTAGGTGTAGTAGCCGGTATTCGGATTTTTAAGAAAGGAATTGATCGCTTTGCCGGTTCCAAAAGGCACTCGATCTGAAGGCCGCGGAGAAGGATAGACAATGGTCGAATTCAAGTCGGTAAAATCGCCTAGCTCAATAATCTTGTGGAGGAAGTAGAAGTCCTCCCCTGCTTTGCGGCGATTCATTCCCCCTTGTTTTTGATACGCTGAGGAACGCACCGCCATTGATGAGCCCACGGTGTGGTAAGCGTAAGGAACGCCCGTCGCTTTCATGGCTTGGTTGTAATACCGCAGATGGAGTTCGTAATACGTCACCGCGAGATAGGTCTTTGGTTCAAACTCAGTTCCGAATGTGGGGTGCTCGTAGCGAATGGAGCAGCCGGGAGTTTCGGGGTGACTTTTAAAATGGTTGTAAACCTCAATGAGATAATCCGATCGGCAACTACTGTCGGCGTCAAAGCAGGCGATGATACCATCTTTCTTCCCGATCAAGGTAAATCGCCTTACGGCTTCGTCCATCCCGATTTTTCGCGCGAAGCCTACGCCCGCATGTTTTTTTGGAAGTCCGGCTTCCAAAACAGCGAATACACTAAACCCGGGGTCACGTGATCCTTTGGTTCTCTCCTCCCACTTCTTAGCCTCCTCGTAGGTTTGTCGATTGACGTCTGAGACTTCCTCGCCTTCAATCTCACTCTGATTTACCACCACGATTACCTCCACCTCACAAGGGGGGCGGGAGCAACTTTGCAGGGAAAGCAAAGCGTGGTTGATCGACGGCTCGGCATAGGAAGGAATGACCACCACAATTCCCAAATCTCGGGATGGGACGTCGTGAATCAATCGAGGTCGATACGAGTACTTATCGAGGTAATCTTTCAAAATCAAGGAGACAAGCGCTGCTTAACCCAAGCGCCGTCATCATTTTGGGTATAGAGTATCCTATCGTGGAGCCGACTTTCTCGGCCCTGCCAAAACTCGACCCTTTCGGGCTTGATCAAATAGCCTCCCCAGTGATCAGGGCGAGGTACTTCTAGACCTTCAAATTTTTCCTTCAGGGAGTCGAGCTTATCCAATAATTCTTGTCGGTTTTCCAATTGGGAACTTTGGTCGCTGGCCCAGGCTCCAATCTGACTTCCACGAGGACGTGACTCGAAGTACGCATCCGACTCTTCGGCGGGAAGTTTTTCCGCATTACCCGAGAAACGCACTTGGCGATCTAATTCCATCCAGAAGAAATTGGCGGTGCACTTTGGATTCTCTGCGAGGTCTGACCCTTTATCACTTTTGTAATTTGTAAAAAATGAAATCCCTCGTTTGGTGACGTCTCGCATGTATAATACCCGCGCCGAAGGACTTCCTCCTCTATCTGCAGTAGCCAGGGTAAAGGCATAGGGCTCTTGAATTTCTGACTTCAAGGCCTGCTCAAACCATTTCTCGAATTGATCGAATGGATTGTCTGACATAGAGAACTCTTCGAGCGCTTCATTTTTGAAATCTCTCCGATCTTGTTGCACAAACGAACGCAATTCCTCTTTCATGGGGTCACATTTTAGGCAAAAATACAAAGCATAAGGCCGTTCCCAAAGCCCGTTCAACTCTTTGTGAAATGTTATTTTTGCACCAAAACAAAAGAATTTGAAGCTTTCACTAGACCTGGCATACAGCACACCACCTGAATGGGCTCAACAAGTAATGAGTGATTTCGATAGTTTTCTGCAAGATCATGCAGATTGTGAGCGTAAGGCCTCCTCCATGGCGATGAGTTTTGTGGCCAAGTGCCCTGACAAAGTTGAAATCATTCCTGAGTTGATCGACACGGCTTTGGAAGAGCTGGAGCATTTTCAATCAGTGTATCAATTGATGGAGAAACGCGGCGTGCGCCTCCCTGATCGAATGCCCAAGGATACTTACGTAGATCGATTAATCAAGCTTTGCCGCTCTTCGGTAGAAGAAAGGTTGATGGATAGGCTATTAATTGCTTCAATACTTGAATGCCGAGGTGCCGAGCGTTTTAGATTGGTGGCCGAAGCGGCTGAGGATGAGGAAATCAAGAAATTCTACAA
>DATFKV010000204.1:0-4889 GCA_035268465.1 Cryomorphaceae bacterium
CGCTCCTACAGAGCTAATAGTCAAAGCTAGTTTAGAAATGATTCTTATTGGACAACTAATTTCTGACTTTCCACCGCCTCACGACCAATAATCTGAATCGTGTAAACACCGGGTTTCAACTGATTCACATCCATTTGGTAAACGGAGTTTTGGGTCAACCTGACTTGTTCTGAAGCAACCAATTTGCCGCTAACGTCGAAAGTGCGAATCAGGTAATCGCCCGATTCGTTCTGGTTGGACAGATTCACCATATTGCTGGTGGGATTGGGGTATAGGCCAAATGAAAGTTTTTCGAAATCAGCGTCTGTCGAGAGAACCTCTCCGCAGTTTTCCAGTATTTCTCCCGGAAGGGCCACGGCATCGATTAAGAGGCCTGACTGATCGGTGGAGTTGTGGTGGCGGAAGGCGATGTAAACGGTTTCACCGGCGTAATCGCTCATGTCGATGGATCGGCCTTCCCAATTGGTGGAACTCAGGGTCTCTGAGAAAACTTCGGTAAAGTCTTCGGGTTGATTTCCATTGATGGCCACTTCAATGGAGTAGAATTCATTCGGGAAAAATTCGCTGAGAGCGGAAACCACGTAGTAGAGAGAATCACCTGCACCGACTACCACGGGAGCTGAAACCAAATAATTGTCGGGTGTCAAAGCTCCCAAGCCGCTGATGAATGAACTGCTTCGCATGTATTGTTCTCCTTCAAAAGCTTCCACTGTTGCACTGTCGATAAACCAGCCAAAAGGGTCATCATCCTCATTATATGAAACCCAACAAGCGGGCAGTGTATCAACCTCAAAACTCTCTGCACCTGCTATAAATACCGGAGGTGGCGGGCAATCTGCACCTCCTGAAAGAGTGATGAACGAAGGGAAGCCATTATCAGTTGTTCCTGTAATCCCGCAGCTATCTGCTTCGTTGACAGCGACCGTATACGTTCCTGACTCACTGGCCGTCCACGAAATGGAGCAGCCCGTTCCCGCGCCGAAAGCGTCTATGGCTCCCGATGGAGCAAAAACGGTGTATTCGGGAATCCACGCGCCTGATCCTTCGCAGTGATTAAACTCGTAGGTGGCACCCGCTTCCAAGTTTTCAATTTCGTAAGCATCCGATTGCCAAACCTCAAATGAGGAAGTAGCGAGGGTGTCGCCGTTGCAGGGAACCGAGCCAAAAACAAAGTACCCGACGTCGGGCGTTGGGTTTGACCATTCCAAACACTGCGAAAACAGGTTAAAACTTAAAAGACTGAAAAGGGCAATGAGTAAAGTACTTTTTGGCATCGATTCCATTTGTGCTGCAAAGAAATGGAAAATTGCAGAGCCTCATTCCTAAGGGAGTTTTTTTTCGGCGGTAAATTTTCCACCACCTTGGAAGAGAGTGAGACTCTTCGTCTCACCTCTATCATCGAAAACGAAAGAAATTTCAATGCCCAACCCTTGCGTGAAAAAATCTTGTCGGCTTTCGGCCAAAAGCTCAAAAGAAGGCTGCCCCGTAGCTTGAGCCAAAAGCTTTCCATTTTCTTCGAATACACGAATCTCAAAACCCTCTTGTAGTTGATAAGTGCCCTCCAGAACTTCGAGATCTGCCTTGTCCAGACTTACTGCGGTTTGGTTATTTTCTATTCGCGGAGCTCTGATTTTGCCTCCTCCTTGATATAGGGTTAGGGCTTCTGCTTCTTGGCCACCCTTTTGGTGAAAGAGTATTTCTATTTCGGCAACTTTGGCGAAGAAAGCAGAGTCATTTTCAGCGAAGAGCTCAAGGGAACTTTGGCCGGTTGCTTGTCCCATAAGCCTGTCGTTTTCGAGAAAAATAGTTAAGTCAAAACCCTTCTCAATTTCATAGGTGCCTACCAACCTTTTCAGAATATCCAATGGAAGCTCTATTTCTTCTTTTGGTGCGGGTACGTTCATTTCTTCGCCCATATGAGCGTGCAGAATAGCGTCCAATACAGCATTATTATCCGAACCCGCAAAATTGGAGAGCACGATGGCGTGCAAATCCAAATCTTTAAAATAGTTCCAGTTAGCTGCGTAACCATCAATTCCTCCGTTGTGTCCGATAAAGATCTGCTCGTCTATTTGATCGGCAAAAACACCCATTCCATAAAATCCTTCATCGAAGTTGGTCATGAGCAGGTATGTCGATTGATTCTCAAAAAAATCGGCTCGAAAAAAAGCTTTGGAAAAGGCGTAAAGGTCGCCGGTGGAACTGTACAAAGCTCCGGCGGAGAATGGAACGGACGCATTCACCTCATTGGCATTGGTCCATCCCGTGGATGTAGGAACCAAGCCGGCCGAAAGATTCTTGGCTTTCTTGTAGTCCATCCCGGTTTGATTTAAGCCCGATGGCTTCAGGACATTTTCCTCCAAGTACTTTTCGTACTTCATCCCTGAGACCTGTTCAATGATGATTCCGAGGAGAATATAATTGGTATTGCTATAGGAAAACATTGAGCCCGGCTCAAAGACCAATGGGTAATCCATCACTTTCTCGATCAGGCGCAGCGGGCTTATTTCTTGATCCAGCCAATCTTCGATATCGGGCAGATCGGTATAGTTTTTAATTCCCGATTGATGGGTAAGCAAATGACGAATGGTGATTTGGTCGGAATTCGGAAACAACGAAATATACTTGCTCAGCGGATCCGAAAGTGACAGCTTCTCTTTTTCAAAGAGCTGAAGAATAGCCACGGCCGTGAAGGTTTTGGTGATACTTCCGATCAAAAATTGCGAATCGGTTGTATTCGTGCTACTTGCATCGGCGGAAGCAGGACCGAACCCTTTGTGGTAAACGACAGAATCACCTTGAGCAACCAATACGCTTCCCACAAACTTTTTTTGATCCACCATGGCTTCGAGGTAGGGGTCGAGGCGGGCGTAGTCCTGACTCAAAGTATAACTGCTTAGTCCAAGACTAATCAAGAGGAGAATAGGGTTGAGGAACTTGCTCATTTGGGATTGGTTTTTATTTCAGTCGCTAAAGATGCACATTCCTTTTTTTCGGGTCAAGATGGTTGGTAGGAGCGGGCCGAATGATTATGTTTGTGCCCTTGAAAATAAGAAACCATGAGCGTATTAGTCAATAAAAATTCAAAGGTAATCGTACAGGGATTTACGGGAAGCGAAGGAACTTTCCACGCCACCCAAATGATCGAGTACGGTACCAATGTAGTAGGTGGGGTGACTCCCGGTAAAGGAGGACAAACTCACCTGGATAAACCCGTTTTCAATACGGTTCAAGAAGCCGTTGACAAAACCGGTGCTGACGTGACGATCATCTTCGTTCCTCCGGCATTTGCCGCCGACGCTATTCTCGAAGCAGCTTACGCAGGAATAAAAGTCATTGTAACCATCACGGAAGGGATTCCGGTGAATGATATGGTGAAGGTGAAGGATTACCTCGATGGAACCGAATCAACACTTATCGGCCCGAACTGTCCCGGTGTAATGACAGCCGGCGAAGCAAAAGTGGGCATCATGCCGGGGTTTATTTTCGAAAAAGGATCCATTGGTATCGTTTCAAAATCGGGAACCCTGACTTACGAAGCGGTAGATCAAATTACCAAAGCAGGCTTGGGACAAACCACTGCCATCGGTATCGGTGGCGATCCCATTATCGGAACGACTACACTGCAGGCCGTGCAAATGCTTATGGCTGATGAAGAGACAGAAGGTATCGTGATGATCGGTGAGATCGGTGGAAACCTGGAAGCTGAAGCAGCAAGGTGGATCAAAGCACACGGAACAAAACCCGTTGTAGGATTCATCGCAGGTGAGACGGCTCCAAAAGGAAGAACCATGGGTCATGCCGGTGCGATAGTAGGTGGAGCAGATGATACGGCTCAAGCCAAAAAAGCCATCCTTCGCGAATGTGGCGTGCACGTAGTAGATAGCCCCGCGGAGATCGGAAAGAAAATGGCAGAGGTATTGGGCGTTACTGCTTAATTCCAACAAAAAAATTATTGAAAAGGTTACCCATTTAGATATCGAGGTTCAAAAAGCAGATTTAGATCAAGATACTCCTATATGGGTTCAACGCGACAGCGCATCGTTTTCGCAGAGGGCGTCGTGGAAAAATGAGGTTCTACACAGTTTTCTCATTGATCACTACTGCGTAGCTTAACCAACATCAGAAAACATAATCCTTAATCGAGCTCTGAACCTGTCTGCCTCAGGCATGAAGAGCGTGATTACTCAGCCCGGGGTGAAGCAAAGATCGCGAAGCGGTCAAAGCGTAACCCCGGGTAAAATACTATGTAAAGGTTTTGGCGAGATGATTGGTGCGTAGCAACCAATCATCATGACAAAAACCGACTATCAAATTATTATTCGCGACCTAAATGGGTAACCTTATTATTGAAAAAGCGACTCAGATTTCTGAGTCGCTTTTTTTTACTTGAATGTCGGAGGTGTGGACCGCTCACCTTCAATATAGTCGTCGAGCTCAATCAATTGTTTTAAATACGGCTTTACGGCAGGCCAGTCTTGCTTAAGTACGTCGATGTAAGCTCTCCTTTGCGCTGCAGATTGCAAAAAAGCATCTTTTATCTCTTGCTTTTCTTCGGCACTCAGGGACTCGTTGGCATCAAATTCAGCAAATTGCTCTTGCCTCTCTTGGTTTTCCTTTTCAAGTTCCGCTTGATCTTCCATCGACTGAACGACTTCGTTGATCCATTCCCCGGTAGCATCAAATTCTTCAGGCGTCCAGCCTTGGGTTGGTAACCACTCATTTCGCTCTTTGTAAAAAGCCATCGTAACATCCTCGTATTCATCCGCCTTTTCGGTATATCCCACTTGTAGATCGTGCGTTTTGACGCGCGTTTCAATGTAGTCTCTCACTTTTTCTTGAGTGAGTGGAACTCTCTGGGAGGATTCATGTACAGGGATTAATGCGAT
>DATFKV010000205.1:0-8519 GCA_035268465.1 Cryomorphaceae bacterium
AAGACCCTTACGATGGTGAGGGGTTCGCAGGAGTGATAATTTTTAATAATCAAGATGGAGTAGAAGAATCCTACAGAGAGCCAATTGGCGTTGAATTGATAGAACCTCTTATAGCGGGTAATACCTATCAAGTGGAGTTTAGTATTGTTAGAATGTATTCACAACCTACTACTCTTTCCGCCAATAATTTTGGATTCAAATTTACCAACACACCTACTTTTAGTGTGGATTCCTTGATTATTGATAACACTGCAGCATTCAAAATTGACACCGTTATTTCTGATACAACAAATTGGCTTACTGTAAGCGCTCAATTTGAAGCCGATTCTGCTTATTCTTATGTGCATTTCGGTAATTTTTATGAAAATGACAGCACCGTTTTTCTTGCTGATACAGATATAGGTATATACGCGTATTTGGCTTTAGACGCAATCAGCATTACAGAAGTCCCAACCACCTCTCAGGAAGACTTGGAAAAACCAAATTTTCGAGTTTTTCCTAATCCATCATCAAATCGATTAACCGTAAAATCAGGTCTAGGCATTGTTGAAATTAGAATATTTAATTCCAATGGAGTCTTGATTGAAAAGTTTCAAGGGAACGACAATTTAAAAATTGAGATTGATATAGGAAGAATCAAAACTGGATTTTATTTCCTCGAAATATCAACTCCAAAATTCAATTATTATGAAAAAATTATCAAAATTTAAAATTATTGAAATAAATTTCAAGATTTTGTTCTTATGCTCTTTTCTATCACAATTGTCTTTATGTGAACTGAGGGCTCAAGTAACAGTTCCATTCAACTTTTCTGGTGGTGGCGGAAATGAATACTTAGGCTGGAGCAGCTCCGTAGGCGACAACGTAGAAATTACGCACAACACACCCGGTGAATCAATTTTCTTCGGAACGGATCTAACCGAACGCATGCGTATATTTCCTAACGGGCGCACAAGCTTTGGCCTATGGCCTGCGGGGGTAACATCTAATTATAGCGCTCAATGGAATATATACGTAGATCAGAATTATGAAAGAGGAATTTTTGCCGACCGAATAAACTTTAGCAGCATCCTGCCATTTGCAGAGGGGTTGTCTGTTGTTGTTGAAAATTCAAACAACCTTGCACTCGGTATTTACTGTAAATCGGAAGGAAATGAGAATACGATTGAGAATATAGCCGTAAGTGGTGAGGCAAGACAGGGTAGTGAAAATATAGGAATTTACTCGTATGCTCCGATGGGTAATCAAAATTTTGCCGGGTATTTTGAGGGGGATGTCCTCACCACAAACCCTGTAATTATAAGCGATGAGACGGTGAAGTCAAATATTAGTCCTCTTTTAAATTCATACGATATTCTTTCAGCTTTGAATCCGGTAAAATTCAATTTTTCCGATCATGAGTTTATAACTCTCTCGTCAGAATTGCAGTATGGATTCATTGCGCAGGAAGTTCAGGAGATATTGCCGGAAATTGTGAGTGAAATGACCTTTTCAAACGGGATTACAGAACCTATAGTGGAGGAGACCTATCTCTCCATGCAGATTATGGCACTCATCCCGATAATTCACAAGTTCTTCGCCTATTCATAAATCCACTTTACGGATTCACCGTCGGTGAAACACTCATTTTGCTTGAGCCCAACACCCGATAAATCTCCTCCTGAATATTCGTGCGGATATTCATCTTGGCCAATTTCTTATTCTCAGCGCTGGGATATACGCGATTGGAGAGAAAAACATAGACGATATCTTCGACCGGGTCGGCCCAAGCGATGGTCCCTGTAAAGCCGGAATGACCGAAGGAGTCAAAACTCACACATTTGCACGTTGGGCCCGGCCCGTCGGGGATGACGGGTTTGTCGAACCCCGCTCCTCGCCTTTCCTCGTCGAGTTCTGAATCGCAAAACTGGCAGCGAGTGTATTCTTCCACCACCGCTTCACTCAAAAAACGCTCGCCGCCATAGGTGCCTTCATTGATCAGCATTTGCATAATAGTAGCCAGGTCTTCCGCATTGCTAAATACGCCCGCGTGACCTCCTACTCCACCTTGCATGGCTGCTCCGGGGTCGTGAACGTATCCATGAACCAATTGTCCTCTGAAGTAGGTGTCGTACTCGGTCGGAACGATTCGCTCTTTCGGGAAACGCTCCAGAGGTAAATAGCCCATTGTTTGCAAGCCCATCGGTTTGTAAAAATTAGCTGCTGCGAAGCTATCCACGCGCATTTCGCCTTGTCTTTTTATGATCTCTCGCATAAAATAGTAGCCCAGATCGCTGTATTTATACTCTCGGTTTGGCCGAAGAGGACTATCCAAAATTCGATAAATCAATGAATCGCTCACCACTTGATTGATGTACATCTGTCGCGCCACTTCGCGCGAGTATAGCGCCGACTCGCTTTTCGAGTACACGTCCCATTTGGGCTCACCCTCGTTCATGGTTTCGACGTAAAAAGGAATCCACGCTTTCAATCCCGCCACGTGAGCCAACATGCGCCGCGGCTGCATGGAGTAGTAAGGACTGTTCGCCCGAACTTCAGGAAAGTAATTGGCCAAAGGAGCATCCAAATCAAACTTACCCAAATCATCGAGCTTCATCAGACTAATGGTTGATGCTACGACTTTGGTGATTGAAGCCAAATCATACAAGTCCGTGCTCCTCACGGGAGTTTGATCGTCGTAAGTATGGAACCCGTAATTCCGATTGAAAATAATCTTCCCTTCCTTGGCCACGAGAATCTGCGCTCCCGGATAGGCTCGCTTTTGAATGCCATCCATGGCAATGGAATCTATCTTGGCGAAAGCATCGGGAGACAAGCCGAACTCCATGGGTGATGAATGATGGAGGCGAGTCGCGTCTGCCAACTCTATCCCCTCATTGGCTTTAAAGTAATCTCCTACCGAAACAGGTAACTTTCCCGTTACGGGTATGGCACCCATAATGGCAGAGGCAGCGGCTCGATTGAGGTGCGCATCGTCTTGGTATCCCACTAATATGGCTCGGTAGCGGTCGGGGTTTCTCAGCTTTGCCAAAGCGTAAGGGTTTCCCATAAATACCAAGATCACCTCGCGCTCGGCCGCGATGGTTTCGATCAAGTTGATGGCGTTGCCGGAAAGTCCGAAATTCTTGGATGGCGAATTGGAGGTACCCTCGACGTTGATGATGACGGTATTGCTTTTCAATGCCTCGTCACGCGCCCTTAGCGCTTCGACAGGCTCGGGAGAAGTCACCGTTTCTATCGATTCGAAATCGGTGTACTTCGCCAATCTGTTCTTGAAGATTTCACCATCCCCTCCGATGGTCAAAACCGAAATATTCCTGGTGTCCAAATCGCCGAGCGGAAGAATGCCATTCTTGTTTTGCACCAATGTGATGGCTGCCTCGCTGAGTTTCTGCTTTAGAAAATCCGCCTCAGGAGTATTCAAATCCTTATAGATATTCTCCGCTAAAATTTCTTCACCGCGGTGAATCCCCGCCCATTCTTTGGCCTTCAAAATCTTGGCGACGCTCCGGTTTAAATCGGACTCAGAATACGATCCATCGGCAATGGCCTCTCGGATTTTATCCAGCGCTTTGGGCACATCCTCGGCAAAGAGCAAAACATCATTGCCCGCCTTTGCGGCCAGTAAGTCCACTTCGCCGGGCTCGTAAAATTTGGAGACGCCCTTCATGTTGAGCGCATCGGTAAAGATCAGTCCGCCAAATCCCATCTCCTCTTGGAGCAACCCGGTTACCACATTCGGCGAAAGCGTGCTGGCACGATTCGGAGTAGAATCCAAAGCGGGAATAGACAAGTGAGCCACCATAACGGAGCCAAGTCCTTCTTTGAACATTTTCGAGTACGGATAGAGCTCCACACTCCTCAACCGATTGAGGTCGTGCTTAATGACGGGCAAGTTGTAATGCGAGTCCGTATCGGTATCCCCGTGCCCGGGAAAATGCTTGGCATTGGCTAAAACGCCGTGGTCTTGCATTCCGTGCATGTAAGCAAGCCCTTTTCGTTCAACATTGGCTTTGTCTTCACCGAAAGAACGGTTGTTGATCACCGGGTTGTTCGGATTGTTGTTCACGTCCACCACGGGAGCAAAGTTGACGTGTATGCCAATTCGTCTGCTTTGGCGCGCTATTTCCTTGCCCATGGCATAAATCAGCGAGTCGTTTTGAATCGCTCCCAATGTCATTTGTCGGGGAAAGCTGATGGTGCTGTCGAGCCGCATGCCCAAGCCCCACTCACCGTCTATCCCAATAAGCAAGGGGATTTCAGCGGCCGCTTGAAGGCGATTGTACATCTTGGCTTGACGCACGGGTCCGCCCTGAAAAAAGATTAAGCCCCCGATTTTGTATCTTTCTACCAATTCGAGAAGTTCTTTTTCGTACGTGGCATCGCGATTGCTATAAGCAGCTACCATGAAGAGTTGCCCGATTTTTTCTTCCACGGAAAGTGTGGCCAACAAACTGTCGGCCCAAGGCGTTTCAGACTTATCGAATATCGGTTGGGCTTTGGCCGAAAAGGCAAATGCCGTTAAAAAGAAGAAAAATAGTGTCCTCAGGGCAATTCTCATCAATGGATATTTGTTAAACGAATGTAGTATGCTTGTCAACCATCACCGCAGAAAAGCAGCTTTTTTATTCACATCACTTTGCCAATCCTGAACATAGAACGAAATTTGGAATTGGAAAGTGTAAACACCGATGATCAATGAGACCTCCGAGATTGCCATCTGTATTCAAACTGACGGAACACAACCGTCACAAGAGCTTCAACTACGAGCCTCGCACTTTTGATGAGCGCAAAGAACGATTGGAGAAGCGACGGAAACAAATTGAGAAGGAATTGGCTTTGGAACAGAAGCTTGGGAAGAATTATGAAGAGCATCTTCGGGAGCGAATCAGCGAATCGTGGTCCCGCAAAGAAACCAGACGCGTCCAGCGCAACTCAAGCTGGAGACTTTTGTTAATTTTGGCGGCCCTAATTGCCGTTGTTTATTACTTCTTAGCTTAAAAAACTTTCCACTCCGCCAATGCCCGATATTATTCAACTTCTTCCCGATGCCGTTGCCAACCAAATTGCTGCGGGTGAAGTGGTTCAACGCCCCGCCTCGGCGGTGAAAGAACTGCTGGAGAATGCGGTGGACGCGGGTGCAGAAAACATACAGCTCATTATTAAGGATGCAGGCAAGACGCTGATTCAAGTCATCGACGACGGTTGCGGCATGACCGAAACCGATGCGCGGATGAGCTTGGAACGCCACGCCACGTCGAAGATTAAAAAAGCGGAGGAGCTTTGGCAGATTCGCACCAAGGGCTTTCGCGGAGAAGCTTTGGCGTCGATCGCCGCGATTTCTCACTTGGAAATGAAAACCCGTTTGCGCGAAAGCGAAATCGGATCGAAAATAACCATCGCGGGCAGTGAATTAAAAAATCAAGAGCCCTGTGCGACGGCTCATGGCACGTCCATATCCGTTAAAAATCTTTTCTACAATACTCCTGCCCGAAGAAACTTTCTGAAATCAGACGCGGTAGAAATGCGCCATATCGTTGAGGAATTTGAACGGGTGGCACTTGCTCACCCCGACATCGGATTTTCGCTGCACCACAACGACAACGAGCTATTCAACCTCAAGTCGTCGGCTTTGCGGCAGAGGATTGTCAACGTATTCGGCTCGAAATTCAATGAGCGGCTGGTACCGGTGAAAGAGGATACCGCCATCGTTAAACTGGAGGGCTTCATCGGGAAACCGGAGTACGCCAAGAAAACCCGCGGAGAGCAGTACTTTTTTGTCAACGATCGCTTCATTAAAAACAGCTACCTGAATCATGCGGTGACCAGAGCTTTTGACGAGTTAATCGGTCGCGATTGCTACCCTTCTTACTTTCTTTATTTGAAGGTAGACCCTGCCAGCATCGACGTCAATATTCACCCGACGAAAACGGAAATCAAGTTTACCGAGGAACGTAGCATCTATGCCATCGTGCACAGCTCGGTGCGGAATAGCCTCGGCAAATACAACATTGCACCAAGCCTCGATTTCGATCAGGAGGCGATTTTAAATATTCAGCCGCTTCCGCAAAATGTAGAAGTGGCGCCGCCCGAGACCAGAGACTTCAATTTCAACCCATTTGAAACGCAAGCGCCAAAACCGGCCAACGGTGGAAGTGGTGGCGGCGGTGGCGGCTTTAATCCGGGTCGCTCGGGTGGCTTCAGCCAAAATTGGAAAGAACTCTACAGCATTACCGAAAAACGAGAAGGCGAAGAACAGTCTCCGCTTTTTGAACGAGAGCCGGAAGAGGAGCGCAGCAGAACCGAAGTTTCCACTACCGATCGAGACCGTCCCATTTTTCAGTTGCATCGGCGGTACATCCTGACCCAAATCAAGTCGGGCTTTATCATTATCGATCAGCAGCGGGCCCATGAGCGCGTTTTATTCGAAGAGATTAAGCGCGGATTAGAACGCGGCAGTGGTTTCAGCCAGCAACAATTGTTTCCGCAGCGTGTTGAACTCGATGGAAAAGACCTGCGACTGCTGGAAGATTTGAAGGAAGATTTGTACAAACTCGGATTTGACATTTCCACTTTCGACAATGAAAGTGCAGTTGTCAATGGAGTTCCTGCAGAAGCGAAAGGCTTGGATATTGGGGGCTTGATCCAAGATTTTTTGGAGCAGTATAAAAGCTCGGTAGGTCAATTTGAAAATGATCACCACGACCAGATAGCGGCGGGTATGGCGAGAAGCTTAAAAATAAGAGAAGGAAAAAAATTGGAGAATACGGAAATGCTCGATTTGGTGGATCGCTTGTTTGCTTGCGAACAACCGCAAATCACTCCGTCGGGCAAATCGGTGATTCTCAACTTTACATTGGATGAAATCCAAAGAAAATTCAAAGTTTAAATGAGCGCTTTTCGAAGTAGTAGTGCATTTGGCAATATGCCCGAAGTGGTTAAGAATCTCTTGATCATCAATGGCTTGTTCTATCTGGCTACGGTGGCTTTGCAGCCTCAGGGGATTGATTTGACTCGGATCTTGGGCGCATTTTATTGGGACTCGGAGCATTTCAGGGTATGGCAGATCGTCACGCACATGTTTATGCATGGAAGTCCGATGCACATCTTCTTCAACATGTTTGCCCTGTGGATGTTTGGTACTGCCATCGAAAGAATTTGGGGTGCCAAAAAATTTCTGACCTACTACCTTATCACCGGTTTTGGCGCATTCATTTTACATTACGCAGTGGTGGCTTTTCAAGTTCAACATCTCATCCCTGAGGTGAGTCCCGAAATGTTGCAGGATATTAAAAACAATGGCTTGGATTACCTGATGAGTAATCAAAACTACACCAATCCGACCTTTGCCGAACTCAACCTGCTTTACAATATTCCCGTTGTAGGAGCCTCGGGTGCGGTGTTTGGAATTCTACTGGCTTTTGGGATGATGTTTCCGAATACGCGGTTGATGCTTCTCTTCTTCCCGGTGCCTATCAAAGCGAAATATTTCGTGATTGGTTACGGTGCCATTGAGCTCTTTTCGGGTATCGCCAATCGTCCCGGAGATAACGTAGCGCACTTTGCCCATTTGGGCGGCATGTTATTTGGCTATATCTTGATCAAGTATTGGAACAATAAAAAAGGAAACTCCTCATACGGATACTAACATGGCCACCATTCTCGACGACATAAAACGCAGCTACCACAGTGGCAATATGGTCACTCGGTTCATCTTTTTGAATGTGGGAGTTTTCGTGGCCTTGAGTCTCATCCGCGTCTTCGGCTTTTTTTACAAGAGTGATTTTCTCGGGGTCGTTCTACCTTGGATAGCGGGTTCATCCAATTGGGAAACCATGCTTTTCCGTCCGTGGACCATTGTTACCTATATGTTCGTCCATGAAGGACTTTGGCACTTGTTCGTCAATATGATCATGCTTTGGTTTTCGGGCCGCCTTTTCGGCGACCTTCTAGGCGACCGACGCCTCGTCGCGGTTTATTTCTATGGTGGTGTTGCCGGTTTCTTGCTCTATTTCATTTCATACAATATTTTCCCGGTATTCTCGGGTGCGGAGAGCACCATTATCGGGGCCTCCGCATCGGTCATCGCCATATTGGTGGCCATTGCTACCTACAATCCCGAGATGGAAGTGCGGCTGATCCTGATTGGAAATGTCAAACTGAAATACATCGCCATATTCTTTGTGGCTTTGGATATCTTATTCCTCGATGGCGGCAATACGGGTGGCCGCTTGGCTCACCTCGGCGGGGCACTCTTTGGATTCTCCTACGCCCGAAGCTTGCAGAAAGGCAATGATTGGTCAAACGGATTTTATTCTTTCGTTAATTTCTTTCGAGATTTGGTCAAGCCAAAACCGAAGATGAAAGTGGCCTCCTCGAAAGCACGTTCAGCACGGGCGAGCGCAAGTTCCCGAAGCCAGCCTAAGAAAAGCAAAGAAGAAGTCTCGCAGCAGAAGAAGATTGATGAAATCTTAGACAAGATTTCGCAGAGCGGTTACGACAGCTTGACGAAGGCAGAA
>DATFKV010000206.1:0-5029 GCA_035268465.1 Cryomorphaceae bacterium
AATTGGCGTGAAGTTTATCGTTCTGCCTAATTCACTCTACGGAACTTGGGAAGGAGCTGTCTACAACTATGATCGAGGTATAACTGACAGCCAACGCGACTCTTTGAGAAGAAGTTTGCTCAGGCCGTGGAATCCTTTGAATACCTATTAACCTGAGTTCGATTCTTATTTGGGAATTCAGCTGGTCATAAACAAACGCTAGATAACTAAGCGAGGTACGAGCGATCTCACGAGCACCCCTGAAAGCATGCCCACGCGAGTAACGCACATTTTCAAAGCTTTAGCGGGCTAAAGCACGAAAAATGTAACGCAGGATAGCGTTTGTTTATGGACAAGTTTGGATCATTGACACCTGTAAAAAGCGATTTTCTTCCTAAAAAGGATTCGAAATAACCCGCTATTACTTCATCATTTTTAGTTGAAACTCACAACTAAGCGCTAGCGATCTCACGACCAGCGGGAGCCCGAAGGGTGAGTGAAACGAATAATTTACAGGCGTTCTGAACCCGAAGAAGAATCGAACTCAGGTTATGAAACAAATTTGTGACGGATCCGATTATTCCTCAAACTTCGAGAGGTAGGCTTCGGTATCGATTTTTCGCTCCAAGCCACTTTTGGTCATAGACCTTACTTTACCGAATATTTTTCTTTCGGTCCAACCACGGTCGTGATTGCCGAAAAGCCAAGCGATGTTTGTATAGCTATTGGGGTCTCGACCATCCAAGAAGTATTTGTTGTTAAGCTCCAGTGCCACGCGATGGGCATATTGCGGAGTATTGGTATAGAGTAAGATTTGCTTTCCCCAGTACATTCGCATGTGATTGTGCAAGTAGCCCCGCTCCTTCATGGTCGTCATCGCCTTATTCCAATAAGGATCGTCGGTTTCCGCATTCTCCAGCTCTTCTTTTGAGTATACCTTTTCTCTTTCGTCACTTTTGTGCTTTTCTAATGTCTCTTGCGCCCATTCGGGTATGGATCTCAAGGAGTCGTAATTTTTATTGAACCATACAAAATTGATGGCCAGCTCTCGTCGAACAACCAACTCTTCGACGTAAGATTCTTTATTTGTTCCTTTTTTCGATTTCATTTGGTCAAAGAGCCAAAGCGGAGAAATTTGACCGAAATGCAGGTAAGGACTCATGTGAGAAACATTCTCCACATGCGGTTGATTTCTATCCTCATCATAATCCTCATAGCCGTTTCTCAACCAATTCTTAAAATGTTGTTTTGCTTCCGCCGTTCCTCCGATGAAAGTGCTCACCCTGCCTGGCTCGACTTTAGGACTCAACTTTTTAAGGAGCCGGTCTACATCGGTTACCTCTTCACCTTTCAATGACAATCGTGAAGTGCTCTTAGCGGGCTTAAAGGGATGTACGGACTCCGAAAATTTCGGTATCTTCTCGTGAATTTTCTTGCGGATGGTGCGCGCAGCGTATTCTTCTTTATCGCTGGCAGTTTCTACGGGGACAACTGCATTGTCTTCCACCTGAATGAGAGGAATATGAAGACGAGTAGCAAGCTCTTGTCGCCACTCACGCATATGTCGCAAATAGCCCATGTCGCATACGGCGAGAGAGGCTTCTTTCGAGAGATCTTCTGCCACGTCCACCGGTTGTCCCAAGCGAAGAATGAACTTGATGTTTCGTTCTTTGAGCTTCTCTCCTACCTCAACTAACCCCTCCAGCATAAACGCGTAATGTCTTTCCGTGGCATCGGGGTAGTCATCCATTAATCCAAAGCAGACCACTACACCCTTATCGAGCTTTTGTCCCATTTCCACGGCATACTCCAGAGCCATATTCCACTCAGTCCTTTGAGAGCGCTGCATCCAATACAAGACATATTTTCCATCTTCATCTACTTCGCCGTCATTGAGTAATGTCAATCGCTCTTTGGCGAATTTCTTGCTCTCTATATCCATAAATTTTTTCTCACTAAAATTCAAGAATTATGCCCGGCAAAGAAATGAAGAGTATTAAGAACGAAGACCAATACGAAGCTCTCCGAGATAAAGGAATGAGCAAAGAAAAAGCGGCTCGAATAGCCAATTCAAAAAACCCTGATAACGATTCAACTCCATACGAAGAGCGCAGTAAGGAAGAACTTTATGAAAAAGCACAGGAAGTAGGAATCGAAGGAAGAAGTGAAATGAGCAAAGACGAATTGATCAAAGCTTTGAGAAGCCACTAAGTCGGACAGAAATATACAGATAAATCAATCCGGTTAAAATGGCCAGTCCGAAACTGAGTAATGTCCCGATCAGGATATATTCGGTAAGTTTTCGATCCTTGGCTCGCGACAAATCACCGAAGCGAAATACTGATTTTGCGGTAATGAGAAAGCCGATGGCCGACCATTGGTTTAAGAGTACAAAGGCGAATATAAAAAGCCTCTCCAGCATACCGATGTATTTTCCTGCGGCGGGCAATGATTGATTCTCCTTGTCTTCTGCTACGATCCAGCGGCTCATGAGTATTTGGATCAACACTGACCCTGCAGCGGTAAGAAGGAGAATACAGAGTAAGAGAAAAAGATTAGCCTCAGAAAACAGTTTTCCCGAAAGGGAAAAATCGGGAAAATAATAAAAAGCCAATACGGCTATAACCAAGAGATGCGCAAGCTGATCAAGAGCAAAAAGCCAACGTAAGTTCACCCTATTGTTCAAGTTTATTTTGACCAGATCGATGGCCAAGTGGCTGATGGGAATGACTAAAAACACCATCCAATAAGCAAAGTCAAATTGGAAGACCACCATCAGGGCTGCCAAATGAATGAGTATGTGCAAGTAGAGGTATTTGGATTTATGACGCCTCTTTAGCTTGTCCTTCACCCACCCTTTGGGCTGAAAGACAAAATCGCCCAATACATGAGCCAATAGCATTTGGATCAGGAGGGCACTCATATCTTCTTTAAACTTTTGGTGTAGAAAGCATTTACTTTCATCAGTTCATTGTAGCCTCCTCTGCTCATGGCCTCACTCACGCTACTTTGCGATTTATCAAGCAATTGAGCCAATTCTTTTTGTGACTTTCCCGGATTTTCGAAAGTGGCGCTAAAAACCGTTGATACTGTCGGACTCCAACTGTCGGCCGTTAAGAGGCTCAGCTGTAGCATCAGATTCAGCGGTTCATCAAAATTTTCTAATCCCGATCGAAGGGCGATGGTTTGTTTTTTTAGCGATTCAAAACACTCACCGGAATTTACATAGGCAGGTCCATTCGACTCTGAAATTCGTTCAGCCTGATGGGTCGCTTGCCCTATGCCGATTCCCATTCGCACATCTCTGTTGCCGGTTTGCTTGATGGCTGACTTTATGTGGAATGCCGTGAGTAGTGCTTTTTCCGGATCGATGGCCAATTGGAAACTATCTCCACGAAAGATTTCCCAATCACCAGGGCTTTTGCCATACCTTAAGAGTACCTTCTTGAGCAAATTCAGCCAAGTAGTGGATTCATCCTCGGTGGAGTTAATGATATCACCTGTAATAACTGCGATCATTCTGCTAATGTATCGGATGTAGAGCAGATAATCTAATTTATCGGCTCTAGAGACGATATAAATAATTATCGGTTTTAGAGCCGATTATTTCATATATCGGCTACAGAGCCGATATCAAGCGTTTTCGGGTATATAGCCGATTGACTGAGTTTACCAATCAAGTATCACTTTTGGCGATAATCCAAATGGCATGGACGATGCCGGGAATAAACCCCAGAATGGTTAGAAGAATATTGATCCAAAAATGTTTCCCGATTCCCACAGTGAAAAATACACCCAAAGGAGGAAGAATAATGGCGAAAATAATCCTGAGTATGCTCATAATAGATAATTAAATAATAGCTCTTACTAATTTTTGTCTTTGCCCTTGGAAGTAAGCAAAAACAGGCCCAAAATAAAGCTGATTGAAGAGAGCAAGAAGTAAAACGCCGGCGATCGCCAGATACTCAAATCATCTCCGATATAGGTGGCAGGGCTGTCGCGCAATATCATTGCTCGGATGAGGAAGGCAGCACACAAAGCCCATGGAATGATGTAAAATCCCGATTTATTCGATTTTTCAGACATGGGGACAAATATATACATGCATCGATGTAGTAAATTCACAAGTCGAAATTCCAACCATAATAAAAAAGGGACATAAGGAGCTTCAAACAAACCTTCCCGGGCCAAGACAATCCTAATCAGGAACTTCGAATTGAACAAGGTTTTCTCGAAGGTCACTGGGCAAGTCTTCAAAAGGTGAAATGTGGAGTCCTTGGTATCCTTCAAAATGGAGCTTTTCATATATGGCAGGCTCTTCAATTTTGTACATCGCTCCCGTCAAAGGATCTACAACCAGAAAACCGATGAGACCCGCGAACAGAAAGTTTCCGAAATACCATCCGTCCACAGTCGCTTCGAGTCTAACGGTTGAGGAAACAAAGTCTTCGTGCTCGAATTTAATGGTATAAATCGCCCGTGAGAAATAGCCATTGCTCGCATCGAGCTTTAAGGTTTTAGGTGTATGCCCTTGATAAACAACCTCACCTTTTCGGTTAGTGACCGTAAGCCTGGCTTCTGTTGGATTGGAATCGATATACACGGGATATCGACTATTGCTGACAATCGTTGCACAAGAAGGCAAAACGAGAATTAAGAAAAGAAAGAAGGCAGCTCTCATGGTTTCATAAAAAAGTGGTTTAAAATTATCCATTTTCCAACGATAATAGGACACAGAGAAAATCAGTGCGATAATTCACTTTCCACCAAAGCCGGAATACCTAAAGGATAAGGGTAGCCGTGCATTTTTTTTTCTGATGATAAACGTCAGGGGATAAATGCGCTGAAGCGCATCGCGAAGCGCAATTACTTTTCAGAAAGCTTCTCAATCTTCCTTCGACATTTGACGATGACTTTGAATAATCAAAATAACTCCTGCGAATACGAGTCCGAACCCCACCAAATGGATCCACTCGAACTTCTCGCCCAAGAGCCAATACGAGAGAAGTAAAGCGCTGAGCGGCATGACGCCCATAAAACCCGCCGCGGT
>DATFKV010000207.1:0-8439 GCA_035268465.1 Cryomorphaceae bacterium
ATTCCCTGTTTTTAGGTAGTCGGTCTCTTGATCGATATCCCAGCCGATAATTTTCATACTCCAAAGCTCTGGAGGAGCGACATCCGTCAGCGTCGGGTGCAACCCGACGTTGATGGATGGTATTATGAATCAAGCCCTAACGGGGCGACATAATACCAACCACCTTAAGAGCTCTTTAAACCAAAACCACTTTTCATCGTTTTCTAATCCTGACTCCTATCTTTAGCTTATGAATTCTGAAAGAAGAAACTTTCTCCGCGACCTGAGTTTGGGCTTAGGAACTGTAATAGCCGCGCCCTTTGTCAGTTCTGCTCACACAGTTAGAAATAGCATCGCTTACCGATTTAATCTCGATCCGGTAATCGAAACAAAGCCGCTTGGATTTCAGTGGGAAACTTTCGATCCCTTTCTCTTTTGTGCCCACCACGAAGATGACTACCCGAAAGGTAACGGTCAAATGGGTCCCGTGGGATCATTACAGGGCCGCGACTTGGGTGACGATTTTATCATCAAAGACGGCTACCGCATGTACCACGGCAAGAAGGTGCCCGGCTTCCCGGGGCACCCGCACCGCGGATTTGAAACGGTAACTATCGTGCGCAAGGGAATGGTCGATCACGCCGACTCACTCGGTGCGGCGGGCCGCTACGGATATGGAGACACCCAATGGATGACGGCCGGTGGCGGCGTTCAGCACTCGGAGATGTTTCCGCTCATTCACCAAAACAAGGAAAACCCCTTGGAGCTCTTTCAGGTATGGCTCAACCTGCCGCGAAAAAACAAGATGGTGGATCCCTATTTCAAAATGCTCTGGGCCGAGGACATTCCGCGCTATACCGATACCGATGCGGAAGGAGATAAAACGGATGTGGAAGTCATTGCCGGAAGGCTGGGAGACCATACTGCTCCTGCTCCACCTCCCGATTCTTGGGCGGCAGATCCTACCAATGAGGTGGGGATTTGGAACATTAATCTGGAACCGAATGCTTCCATCACCTTGCCGCGAGCCTCGAAAGGAGTGAACCGAACGCTTTATTACTACGAAGGTGATAGCTTGGAAATTGCGGGAAACCGCATCCCGAATTACCATATGGTGCGCGTGCATCCCGATCGCATCATCCAATTGAATAATGGAAATGATCGCGGAAAAATATTGGTTCTTCAGGGCAAACCTATCAGCGAACCTGTTTCGCAATACGGGCCCTTTGTGATGAACACGAAAGACGAGATTAAGCAGGCTTTTGAAGACTACCACAAGACGCAATTCGGTGGATGGCCTTGGCCGCGACGCGATATGGTGCATGAAGCATCGATTGGTCGTTTTGCCAAGCACGCTGACGGGATGAAAGAGGTGAAGGGGTAAAAGTAAATCCTGCATCCTTTATTAAATAGCAAGCCCTTCAACATTTAATTGACTTATATTTGGTTTATGATCGATTTGCTAATGACAAGAAGGAAGAGCTCAATTCAATTTGTCGGAAAAACCAGGTTGCTGAATTGTATCTTTTTGGATCTGCTGCTTCAAATCACTTTAATGAGGAAAGCGATCTGGATTTCTCTGTATTGTTTGATAGCAATTTACCCCCACTTGAGCACGGAGAGGCTTTTTTTAATTTGAAACATGATTTGGAAACCTTATTTTCCAAATCGGTGGATCTGATATCTTATCGAGTGGTAAAAAATCCCGTTTTTAAGGAAGAACTTGATCGCACAAAGGTTATGCTTTATGCTGCGCAGTCAAGTCTTGAAATATCTACTTGACATGGAGTCGGCGATTTCAGAAATTGAGAAAATTGTCGATTTAAACGGGTTTAATTATTCAGATTTCAGCGCGAACTTTATGGCAATCAGAGCGGCGGAGCGAGATCTGATGATTATTGGAGAGGCCATGAGTAAGTTGAAAAAGATTGATTCAAATATTGATATTTCAGGTACGCGCGATATTGTTGGCCTCAGGAATATGCTTGTTCATTACTGAGCCCTGAAGGGGCGTTATATATCAGCCCGGGGTGAAGCCCCGGGAAAATGACCCCACAATGATTGGTTTTGGCGGGATCATTGACGCAACGCGATCAAGGATCGTGACAAAACCCTCCATTTCCATTAAATGAAGTTTATGTATACCGTGTTTCAAAATCAGCATTTTGTGATACCCAACCCATTTCCATAACTCGATCTTTGTGCGTTAATTGAATCTCGAAAACCCGCGCCATGCCGGAAAACATCATCCATATAGAGTCCATCAGTCAGCTTCATTCCATTCTGGGAATACCCAAACCAAAGCACCCTTTGATTTCGTTGATTGATGCCTCCCAAACCAAGATTGATGAAGACCAAGTGAATACGAGAATCGTCTGTGACTTTTACATGATTTCTATGAAAGACAAAAGCTGCGGGATGGAATACGGTCGTAAAACTTTTGATTTCGACGAAGGGGTGATGGCATTCTCATCGCCCGGTCAGGTTTATACAGCAACACGTGAATTCGGCTATGGCGAAATTCAAGGTTGGCTCTTGTACTTTCATCCCGATTTGATCAGAGCTTCTGCTTTGGCGAGCCAAATGGATGACTACTCTTTTTTCAAATATGAGGTCGCTGAAGCTCTGCACTTATCAGAAGATGAGGAGCAAACGATGAATGAGATCGTTCAGCTTATCGAGAAAGAGTACAATCAGCGTATTGACAATCACAGTCAGCGTGTGATCGTCTCCAATATTCAACTTCTGTTGAATTACAGTTTGCGTTTTTACGAAAGGCAATTCAATACCAGAGTCCACCAAAGCAAAGATATCGTGGCTCAATTTGAATCGGCTTTGGCGGACTACTTCCGTTCCAAAAAACACATGGAGTCCGGTCTTCCCACCATCCGGTACTTTGCCGATAAGGCCAACCTCTCTACCCACTATTTCAGCGACCTGCTCAAGAAGGAAACGGGGAGGAAACCAAAAGACCATATCAATGACTTTGTGGTGGAAAAAGCCAAAAACTTGATTCTCGGAACGGAAATGAACATCAATGAAATCGCTTACGATTTAGGGTTCAACTACCCGCATTATTTCACGCGTTTGTTCAAATCAAAGACGGGTAAAACGCCGATAGAGTACCGCACTCTGAATTAGTTTGCCATTTTGTGTAAGCTTGTCAGCATTCCGTGTTATTCGGAAGAAAAGGATCGGCTGATATTTATAACCACAAAACTTCGATAAAATATAAAGACATGACAAAAATAGACAAGTCAAAACCCGTAATGGTAACCGGCGCCAACGGTTACGTGGCCAGTTGGTTGGTGAAGAGATTATTGGACGAAGGATTGACCGTCCACGCCGCTGTTAGAAATCCCGACAACCACAAAAAAATTGCCCACCTGAAAGAAGCGGCGGAGAAGAGTAAAGGCACCATCAAGTTTTTTGCGGCGGATCTGTTGAAAGAAGGATCTTATATGAAGGCGATGGAAGGGTGCGAATTGGTCTACCACACCGCATCCCCTTTTTCTACGACGGTCAAGGATCCACAGAAGGAATTGATCGAACCCGCCGTAAACGGTACCGCCAACGTCCTCAACACGGCCAATGAAGTAAGCTCGGTGAAGCGCGTGGTGGTAACCAGCAGTTGCGCGGCCATTTACACCGATGCCATTGATACGGTGAATGCTCCCGAGGGAAAATTAACGGAAGAGGTCTGGAACGAAACGGCCTCTCTGGACTACCAGCCCTATTCTTATTCCAAAACTTTGGCTGAACGAAAAGCTTGGGAAATTAACGGAGAGCAAGACCGCTGGGACTTGGTCGCGATCAATATGCCGCTTGTTTTAGGCCCTGCGCTAAACCCGAAAAACACCACCTCCGAAAGTGTGAATCTTTTGAAGATGTTGGGTGGTGGTGATATGAAGATGGGTGCTCCCAAGCTAGGAATCGGCTTAGTGGATATCCGCGATGTGGCGGAAGCTCACTTCCGCGCTGGTTTTACACCCGAAGCAAAAGGCCGCTACATCACCTCGGCTCACGAAACGGATTTTCTGGAAATGGGGACTGTTTTACTTCCGAAATATGGTGATAAATTTCCCTTGCCCAAAAAAGCCCTTCCCAAATGGTTGCTGATGATCGTAGGGCCCCTGACGAATAAGATGTTCACTTGGAAATACATACGAAACAATGTCAACGTTCCCTGGAGAGCGGACAACTCGAAGATTAAGAAAGAACTGGGCATGACCTTCCGTCCGATGAAAGAAACCATGGAGGATGCTTTTCAGGTTTTGGTGGATGAGGGAATCGTCAAGCCTAAATAGATCAGTGCGATAAGCTGTGATAAGTGGATTTAGGATTTCAATGGATTGATGAATTTATATTTTCTAACAAACTGAAAAATAATGGCGTAGGGCACTATTTTTGGTAAGCAAAAATTAGCTTGAAGATATCGGAATGGTTGTTTTACTTCCCGATCACTAAAGTTTCTTGAGAGTTTAACTTTACCAAAATTCAAAACGAGTGATCATGAAAAATCTACGCCTGCTTTCAACCATTGGCATGATTAGTTTTTGCCTTTCTGCCTATGCCCAGCAGAATGCGAAGGAGGAACAAAAAAATAGTGCTATCACTGATGTCTTTATCCAACTCGGTTCGTTTACCGAGCGAACAACTGATGGAAGTTTGGCTGATTTTCGCAACCTGGCGCCCCAATCTGATTTCTTGAAAGATGATTTGTCTGACTTCTCCCAATCAGGAGGTACCACATATACAGGCAGCACGGCTCTGAGTATTTCACTCGGTATTCAGTTTAAGGATAAACAAGAGTCAGGGCTGAAGGCCAACCCGCTCTTGCGACTCGGACTGACTTATTTTTCGGGCTCTTCTTTAACTACGGATTTATATAAAAGCGAGAGTTTCCCTATCGATACCTTGGTATCTACTTCCACGGGTGAGGTTTTCATCGTCGACTCTGTTTCGAGTGAGAGTTACAATATGGAATACGTATCAGAACAGATCCGACTGGATGCAGCTCTGATATGGCGTACAAATCCGACCGCTCGCTGGTCACTCTATGGCGGCGTAGGTCTTGCAGCGGGTATTTCACTGAATGCCCGCACTGAGATTTACTACAATACTTTTTTTGAGGATCATGAAAACCGTGGCTTTGGGTATTCAAGGGATGGAAGCTATAGTTCAGAGCGAGTTAACAATGATATGAATTTTGGGCTCTTGGCTTATATCCCATTGGGAGTTGATTTCAGATTGGGAAATAACAAGGAGTTTTGGAAGCGTACCCATTTGTTTTATGAGGTTTCGCCCGGCATTAATATTACCTCCATCCCCGAACTCAAAACTGTGACCAATGCTGCTCTTCGCAACGGATTAGGTTTAAGGGTCAATTGGGGTTAGACCATGATATTGTAAGTTCTGGCAGGTTGATTTTTTTTCAGTTTCATAAATGCACGCTTCATGTCGGTTCTTGTGTTTGTCGAAATGGCCGATTTTTCCACTGTCAATAATAGTATTGAAGCTGCTCCATTTTACTGGCGGCTTTCAGATCATTCAGGTTTTGAATTTTTCATTTTCTGACACAAATAGGCGGTCTTGGAAAATCGATCTGAAAAGTACGGGCGACTACAGTGTGCTGCAAAGCCATCAAATTTCCTTGAACAAAAACTGGGTGAAATCGATCAATCCGATGTATTCACCGTTTTCTTCCACGGGAGCGATTCTGACATTGTAATTGTGCATCAGCCTGGGCACATATTTCACATTGAGGTGAGCCGATATGGATAAGACCGGTTTGGTCATGACCTCATAAATGCTCACCTCGTCGATGTTTTTTTCGGGAATGATCACTCCGGTTACGATGTCGTAGACCGTCACAATTCCGTGGGCATCGGCACTATCGCGTTTTTTGATAATCAAGGCTTGCACCTCTTTTTCCTTCATCATTTTCACGGCATCTCTTACACTGGCGAGCCCGTCGATGTAATAAATCCGGTCTGAAGCGATGTCTTTGGCTTTCTTAAAATTTTCCATGGCTACAATTGTTCATTTTTGAGGTTCTCTCGAATCTTCTTGATTTGATGGGAAAGGCCAACGACCTTATCGATATTCACAACGATGAGTATTCCGTTCCCGGGGTCTTCAATTTTACACTCCTCGGTGATGGAATCCATGATTCTGTTGGTGCAGTGTTCTTCTACCACAAAAAGCAGCAGATCGGTTTTCTCTTGGATGGGTAAGCCCAAAAATTTAGCTTGTTCGATGCCGCTTCCCTTTCCGGGAATAACCACATCGCCGGTAGCTCCCGCTTTCTTGGCTGTTTTGATGACATCGGTGGTTATCTGCGGATTGATAAATCCGACAATTAAATCAAATTTCATTTTTTTGTCTGTTTTTAAATTTATTCAAATACCTGATCAAATCATTTACTTGCGCATATCCCAAAACCGTAATCATCGGGAAAACACTGGCAAAAGCGATAAGTCCGAATCCGTCCAATGCGGGGTTTCTTCCGGGCACTACCGTAGCTAATCCAATACCCAAAGCCGCCACGATGGGCACGGTAACAGTCGAGGTGGTCACTCCGCCCGAATCATACGCCAGTGCTACCAAATCTTTTTTCACGAAGATGGTTTGAACCACCACCACGGCATATCCGACCATGATGTACTGCCCAAGCGAATCGCCGACCACAATGCGGTAGGTGCCCACCACCAAGGCTGCCGCTACTCCCAGAGCGACCACCACTCGGAGACTCATGATTCCGATGGTTCCACCCGAAACTTCATTGGCCTTGTAAGCCACCGCGTAAAGCGAAGGCTCGGCTATGGTAGTGGCAAAACCGATACAAGCGGCAAAGATGTAAACCCAATAATAGGCTTGCCATTCCGACAAACCGCCCGAGTAGTTCCTGCCGATAAATTCAGGATCGGAGAGCTGGGTGGCCATCATTTCGCCTACCGGAAATAATGCCTGCTCCAAACCCATGAGGAAGAATGTCAAACCTAACACGACTGCAACGGATCCTACGATGACTTGCTTGAGGTTGGGAATGGTTTTTTTGATAATGAAAATCTGAAAAAACCCGATCAAAATCACGATAGGCGCGACGTCTCGCAGGGTGGTTAAAAAGGTATTTCCCAAATCTTCCCACATGGCCATCAGGTTCCGAAGATTAACATTCCATACCCCATTACGAAAATCATTGGAAACAACGAAGCAAAGGCGATCAGCCCAAATCCGTCCGTTAGCGGGCTCCTGCCTTCTATTACCGTGGCCAAGCCCACACCCAGAGCGGTAACCAACGGAACGGTAATGGTGGAGGTAGTTACCCCACCCGCGTCGTAGGCGATACCAATAATTTCTTCAGGGGCGACAAGGGTCATTAATATGACAACCACATATCCGCCAATGATCAGATAGTAAATGGGCCAGCCTTTGATAATTCGCAAAATGCCCACCAGCACTGCCAGTCCTACCGAAACAGCCACAGACAGACGTAGGCCGATAGCGTAAGAGCTTTGAATTTCCACACCAATCAGGTTGCGTTCGACTGCTATCTCTGCCGCCTCCAGAGTCACGGCTATGAGGGCTGGCTCGGCTACGGTGGTTGAAAATCCCAGTAGAAAAGAGAAGAGCAGTAGCCAAAACAGACTTCCCTTTTTGACCAAGTCCGAGGAGAGATTTTCGCCGATGGGAAAGAGACCTATTTTGAGACCTTCTACGAAAAGAATCAGCCCCAATACCACGAATCCGAATCCTACCAGAACTTCAGCGAAATTGGGAAATGGTTGCTTTAACACAAAAATCTGAAAGAAGGAAACCACCAATACGATGGGCAAGAGGTCCAGAAAAGCAGCCTTAAATTTGTTGGCGACTTTGTTTACGAGCTTCAGCATTATTTTCGATCTTCTCTGCGGTGGTTCAAAGATTGCACATAGAAGGTGATTTACGAAAGATTTGCATCAGAAAGCGATTGGTCATTAAAGTGGGAATGCAAAAGAACTCTCGCCAAAGGCGTTCGGTGAGGTGCTCTATCTCTTCACCACCTCTAAGGAACTGCTTAATTCCCTTTTTCGACACGAATAAAATAAATCCCCGCCGTGGCGCCTGAAAAATCCAAACTCATCAATCCCGACTCTTATCTCAGAACACATCCTTTTGCCTTAGTAATAGCTCAACCCAAATTCCTATTGCTTTACCACCTTCGCTCTGCCACGTGTCCCGTCGGAGTATCGAATTTCTAAAAAATAAATTCCGTCACTCCCCGAAATAGTAAAGCGCTCCTGATCGGCGATGGGAGTTGATTTTTCACCTATAACCCTTCCCGATAAGTCATAAATTGTATAACCTTGAATTTGCTTTTCTGATTTTCCAATTTGAAACTCACTGTCCGATGGATTGGGGAATACCGAAATGATTTGATGGTCTGAATGATCTATAGTTCCGACTGTGGTATCGGGT
>DATFKV010000208.1:0-2953 GCA_035268465.1 Cryomorphaceae bacterium
GCTTTATTGGAGAAACGGAAAAAAACATCACATACGTGAGCTATTACCACGAGCGGCTCAATCAACTTTGTGAGGACTGGTCTGATTTGGAGCTTTTTCATCGCGGATTGGCATTGGCCGCGCTCCATTTCGGTATTCACCGCATGGGCATGTACCTGATGGCACATGCAGTGGCACCCTATCCTTTTCTTCCTCGCGTAGCGAAGAATTACGTCGAATGGATGGAAAAGATTGATTTGGGACAATAGATCGGATTTGCTCTAAAGCGCCTTGGTGTAAAGCGCGTATTCTGCCTTTTCATAATCCACCGGATCAGTAAAGCGCAGTGAAGGATTATCATCGCGCATCAAACAGAAAATGCTGTCGTCATAGTATTTCTTGAAGGAAAGCATTCCGTATGCGCCGAGATAGTTCATCAGCCCCTGCTCTCGATATTGGGGATGCACACCCTGCGTTTTTGCCAGCATCGTTCGGTGCTTCAACAAGGGATAGTGTTTTTCAAAAAGAGGCTTTTCCGTCAGATTTAGCGAGGTGTAATTTGGTTGACAGAGGCTCAAGGCAATGAGCTTTCCTGAATTGCGCTCCGCCACAAGAACGGAGGTATGCGGACAAAGGCGGGCGGCAAAATCCGCATTGTAAAGCAAACGGAACTCTTCCATGGAAATGGATTGAAATCCCGGGTTGAAACCGAAGACCGCATTGATCAATTCAAAAATCTCAGTTTCTCTCGCCAACCAAGTTTCTTCAGTGAGCGGAATAAACTCAACCGGCAAATCTCGCACGGATTCCAGAAAAGCCTTTTTGTCCTGATAGACATCGGCTACCACCTCGGGACGAATCAGCCGACTTTCATAGCGGTGAAGCACGCTGAAACCGAGGTTTTCCAAAAACTCAGGATAGTAGGAAGGATTGACTGGTTCGCGATCAAACATTTTCCAAGAAGGCGTTTGCAAACGCAAGCGGTAGCGATGAAAGGTATTAAAGTGAATCGGTCCTTGAAGATTTTCAAAACCCTTCTCCGCGGCAAGCCCTTCAAATTGTTCAAATGCCTTTCGGCAAAGGCTTAGATCATTCTTTGTTTCCCAATATCCGAAATAGGCAGTTCGTCCTTCTTTCGGGCAGATGACCAAGAGGCGAACATTTTCGGAATCCGTGATGAGATAAAGATCAAACTTGTCCCGCTGCATTTGCAGCAGTGCTTCAATCTGAGCTCGATCTTCTTCAGGTGCATAAGGCAAATCAGCATAAATGGCATCTGACACCTCATAAAAAGAGTCGGGAAACTGATTGGAGACGGGAAGAATTTTCATGATTTGATTGTAATCTTTCCTAGTTCGGCGTCCATTTCGATCAGAGTGCCGGATTCCAAATGTGCACTGATGCCGGGCAAATTTATGATGGTGGGGATACCCAGTTCGCGGAGCATAATAACCGAGTGAGAAAGAGATGATCCTTTTTCGATCAGCACTCCGCGACAACCGGGGAAAAGCGGGGCCCAGCCGGGGTCGGTCCGCAAGGCGCAGATAATCTTCCCGCGAAGGTCGGTCCATTCGCCGGGCTCACGGATGCAAACCACTTCGCCTTCGGCAAATCCGGGTACGGCCGGTTCTCCATGCCACGAACCATCTTCAGACTGTCCGGTTGTTACCCTCCGCTCACGGCCGGGCAGGTACACGCGCGATGGAATTTCAGCATTTCGATAAGTTTCGAGTTCAGCCTTTCGTTCGGTTAGTTTCGTTATGGATGGTGGACCCTCGCCTCTGAGCACTGCTTCAGCTTCATCCAATGTGAGGTGAAAAATGTCCTCGGGTTTCTCCGGTTGTTCTTGAGCTTGGAGCAAAGTACCCACGCGAAGAAAAAGGCTGCGGTACATCCCGAATAGCTTTGTTCGCTCCAGGCGCAAAGCTTCGCGTCGGTAAATTCCTTCACGCAACTTTTTAAGGTTTCGAACCTCCGCCGCTTCATTTTGAACCTTTGAAGGCTTCGCCTCAATTCCATTTTCGGCATGCAAGTAGTTTTGCACGTACTTGTAAAAGACCGTCGGTTCGACACGCATCGTTGTGGTTTCGAGCTTCAACTCCCCGATCGTGCGGTCGCCGTAGTGGTGGATGTATTCCTCGATGTCGTGGTAAGCATCTGGAAATTTCTCAGAAATCTGCTCGTGAAGATCGGGCGGAAACTGAATGATCAACTCAACCAGCTTTTCATCTTTCCTTAGTTTTCGCCCCAGCTTCTCCAGCTCGATGGCGGGTTGCAGCGACGGAAGTGATTCATCACCGATGAGTCGGGTCTTCAACCAAGCGTCGGGGTTCTCCACTCGCGCCTTTTTCAATTGGCGGTGAACCTTCCCGTTTTGCATCATAACGAAGAAGTCATTGACAATCGGAACATGCCATCGTTCCAAGAGTTTTTTATTGAGTCGATCATACCAAGCTCTGCACTCATTTAGTGAAAACTTTGCGGGTCGCGCGGCATAAAAGGCTTCAAATTCAGAATTGAAATGAGTTTGGAAAATGACGGTATCGCGTTTCAGTCTTCGAAAGGACCGCAATAGTCGTAGCATATTGATGGCCAATAGGGGGACTTTTGCAATAATGCGCCAAAAAGAATCAGAGCTGCTTTCAACAAAACCCACCGGCTCTTCCAAGCCCATCATGCGCTCCATGTCGGCTTTATTTTGCCGAAAGGCAGGTAGCAACTGCAAGCCACGGTACCAATTGTTGATGTTGTAGTAGATGTTTCCCCGATACTTGTAGAGCAGGTTTGATACCACTTCTCGATTGGCTTCAATGGTTTTCTCCTTTAATCCTACGGCGCGCATCGTTTGTGTGTAAACCGTTTGATACGCCTTGCGGGCAAACCCAAAAGTAAGTTCGGTGGTTGCTCCGCAGTAGCTTTCCTGAATGTTGGAATTATCGAGCACCAACTGTTCTGTGAGTGGCGTGGTAATCGG
>DATFKV010000209.1:0-3092 GCA_035268465.1 Cryomorphaceae bacterium
GTATCGGCCATGGTGAGCATGGATTGGTGAAAGAAACGCTGCATATCAAAGACGTTCATCTCTTTGTTCCAAAGGTCAATGCGGACGGTATTTTCTTCCTTCTCGTCCCACATGGTGAGCATCATGGCTTTTACATCGCCGCCGTCTTTACTATCGTCGGCATGCCACTTCATTTTGAGCGGAACGTGGTTTTCATCCAGTCCTACTTGAATATTGATATTTGACTTCTTTTTGATTTCGTCGCTCATCTTCCCGGTTTGTATTTTTCTAAAATTTGTCGATTGCCCGCCTTCAATAAGTCCTGCAAATCGAGTTCGTCATTTTCATTCATATAGGCTTCCACCATTTGGAGCCCCAGCCAGTTGCCAACCCCCCCGGGAGATTCTGCCGGCATTCCGGGAGTGAAAGGCCCGTCGTTCATCATCTTATTGATTTGACGGAAGTCGGTGGAGAATACCAAGTCGTTTTCTAAGAGATAGGTCCATATCATGTATTCCGAATCTTCGGCCCACTCGAGTTGAGGAGGAGTATAATTCAGCAAATCTGCATCCGACACTTCCATCAGTGATTTTGCTATGTAGAGTATCTTACCATTGAAAACGAGAGCGGACAACATATCCTCGCCGCTCTGCTCTTGGTGTTTGTAGAATAGGTATCCTTTCAGCGCATTTACAGCGAGGTATTCGGGCTTCATTTTGTCGCGCTTGTATTGCGGGAAAAGATCGGGAGGCAATTGCTTTACCACTTCATTTTGAGGACTGAGGTACCACTCCAAGCCAACACCCAGCCATTGCTCTGAAGGATAAATCCCCACATTGAATCCCGAATTGTACGCCACAAGTCGGGGCAGTGAATCCTCATCAAAATGGACGGCGTAAGACTTTAGTCCTACCTCAAGTTGTTCCTCATAGGCCTGTAAATCAGGAAAAGTCTGCTCTATATCTCTCTGAAGCTTTTGCCAAACGGGGTCTTCCGTAAAGCGCGTCAGAAATTCAGGAAGCATCGGATTATCGGGCGGCGGCATTTGCATGATGCTTGTGAAGTAGATCGGCAAGAATGTTCCGAACTGCTTTTTGAGCATGGCGAGCTCCATCCTTTCAAAATCATCGGGAGTTTTAAAAATGGCTCGATCAAGACGAAGGAATTCGGCGTTGTATTTGACAGCTGACGTATCGACGCGATGCCGATCTCCCGAACATGCAGCCAGAATAACGATTAAACAATACAAGGCCACAAGAGTAAAGCGCTTCATCTCAAAAAATAACTACTTTTGGCTGGAATTAAAGAATGCAAAAATAATGAAAAAGATAGGCCTATTCATTCTCGCAATTTGTCTGTACTCTTCGGGTATTTCGCAAGACGTTACCGGAACAACTCAAACCAATCCTAAATTCAGACTTGGTCTCAGTTTCTCTCCTGTAGTATCTTGGTTTTCCACCTCGGGTGATGCCGGTTTGGTTGAGCCTGACGGAACGCGATTCAACATTGCATTCGGACTGAATACTGATTTTAGAATCGGAGAAAACAGTCAGTACTACTTTAGCACAGGTCTGTTTTTACTCAATACGGGAGGAAGCCTTAAACATGACTATTACATCCAGAATGATGACGGATCTTTTAGCTTAACCGAAAGAACTTCTGACTTCCGAATCAACTATGTGAATATCCCTGTGACCATCATGTTGCGCACACAAGAGATCGGTTATTCGAGATACTTCGCACGCGTTGGTTTTGACGCAGGGGTGAGCACAAAAAGCACCTATGATTACGAAGATTTGCGCTTGAGCGATGACCAAACCTTTTCAGTTGAAGATGAAAGTGCTTCAGATCTCACTTCACTTTTTCGATTTGGTTTGAGGGTGGAGGGCGGATTTGAGTACAACATCGGCGGTACCACGAATCTCTTTTTTACCGCTGCCTACAATCATGGCCTGAACAATGTCTTTACCAACGATTATGAACTTCCCACCGGAGAATCTGTAGATGGAAGATTGGCCATTGACCCCAACTCAGGAGAGCCTTTCCTAGACCGTGAGGTCAAGGCATCCACAAATCTTTTCACCGTCACCGTCGGAGCTTACTTTTAAACAAGACCTCCCTCCTTTTCGTTCTTAAAGAAAAGTATTATGCAGACTGAAGCGGTAATTCAGCACATCGTTCATTGGATGAAATCCTATGCCGATCAAGCCCACACCAAAGGGTTTGTGATCGGAGTGTCAGGAGGGATAGATTCTGCCGTCACCTCATCGCTCTGTGCCATGACGGGGCTTCCCACCCTTTGTGTGGAGATGCCGATACACCAAGCAGCCAATCAGGTGACAAGAGCCGCCACTCACATTGCAAAATTGAAAACTCATCACCGGAATGTCTCCTCTCACTGGATTGAATTAACGGAAATTTTTGACCGTTTTATCGATGCCCTCCCCAAGGCTGATAACCAAGAAAAGCACGAGTTCAGTTTAGTGAATACGCGAGCTCGCTTTCGGATGTCGACCCTCTACTACTTCGCCGGACTTCACAACTACTTGGTTGCGGGGACGGGAAACAAAGTAGAAGATTTCGGGGTAGGATTTTACACCAAGTACGGCGATGGCGGAGTAGACCTTAGTCCGATTGCCGACTTAAACAAAACCGAGGTTTACGCGCTCGGCAAAGAGCTAGGCGTAATAGACGAAATAATGAAGGCCCCGCCGACTGATGGCTTATGGGGAGATGACCGTACCGATGAAGATCAAATCGGGGCTACCTATCCCGAATTGGAATGGGCCATGGAATTTTCGGGTGATCCAAATTCGCTGGAAGGCCGAAAAAAAGAAGTCTTTGAGATTTATCAAGGCTACCACAGTCGCAACAAGCACAAGATGGTGCCGATTCCTGTTTGTGAAATTCCGTTGAACCTGAAAGGGTAATTTATGTCGCCCTGTCAGGGCTTTTGAAATTTTCTACTCGATAGACACAGGCCTCGCGGCCTGTGCTGACAGATGTCGGCCCTTCAGGCCTGTAACGTTTGATTCTCGAAAAGCCCAAGTTGTAAATCTATGTGGATTTCTAAGTGCCCTCTGCGCCTTCTTCGCGGTTGAATCAGAAAACCA
>DATFKV010000210.1:0-7087 GCA_035268465.1 Cryomorphaceae bacterium
TGTAAACTACGTGTTTGTGTTCTATAGAGCGATGGTGATTTTTGCAAAGAAACATTTCTCCAAGAGGAATGCTAAAACGTTTGGTTTCTTTATAAATCTCGCAATCTACATCAGAGCAGGATTGGCAATATTGCAACGGTTTATCTCGAAGATATTTATTTATTTGGCTGACTTCGCCATCATCCTGTCACTGCTCTTGGCGCTCAAAAGCTGGTACGTTTCCATTTCAGGCATCACCTACCAAACTGAATTAATGTTGGCCGCCTTTGCAGCTTACACATTCATTTGGATGGTCAGCTGTTTTCTCAATGGTGGTTACGATCGGCCCTATTCGAGCTTCAAAAATTTACGAGGAATAGCCATCGGCACCCTCATTATCTTGATGGTCTATGCTCTCCTCCCCGAAACCCTTCGTTTTTCTCGGGCTTTAATTTTGCTGGGCACAGTCACCACAACAGCTTATTACCTCATCAGCCGTCGTCTATTGAATTCAATTTCACCCGGCGAGGCTCAACTTCGGGAAGGAAAAATTGGTGTAATAGCCAGTGAAAAAGAGTTCGAAAGAATCGATAAATTGCTAACTGAGTCGGGGTTTCGCGGGGTGAAGCCGCTTCGCATCTCCCCGGAGAAAGACAAACGCGGTGAAGAGGCACATGCTGATAGACTTGCTGAAATCGTTTCCATATACAAGCTTCAAACGGTCATATTCAGCGGTTCGGATGTGGCCTCTCAAAGAATAATTGGCCTTATGGCAAATACTGAATCCAAAGGGTTGCAATTCAAAATTGCGCCCCCTGAAAGTGCTTTTATTATAGGTAGTAATTCGATAGAAAGAGGGGGAAACGTTTTCCTAATGGATTTGAATGCAGTGAATAAACCATCCAATAAAAGAAGAAAGAGATCATTGGATTTTGTATTAGCTGCGGTATTGCTCTTGTCTTACCCGATTACCGTTTGGGGCGTACAGGAAAAACTGGGTTTTTTCAAAAATATCTTGTCCGTTTTGATTGGAAGAAAATCTTGGGTTGGTTATGCCAAAACCAAATCAGCTCAATCTGACTTGCCAAAAATCAAGGCAGGCGTATTAAACCCGATGGATAGAATTAGGTTTTTAAAGTCGCCTGAAGAGACGGCAAAAAAGCTCAATGCCGTCTATGCCAGAGAGTACGGCTTAAGAAAAGATTTGGCCATTATATCTTCAGGTTTCAGCCGATTGGGCAGAACTGATGTATAGCGCCACCCCAATTGTGTATTGGGAATTTTCCGCTAATTTTGTGCCTCCACTATAGAACTGAAATTTATGCCGCAAATTGAAGTCTTACTTCCCAAGATGGGAGAAAGCGTAGCCGAAGCAACAATCATCAAATGGGTTTTGGAAGAAGGAGATTCTGTCGAAGCCGACGAGCCTATGGTAGAAATCGCCACCGACAAGGTGGATAGCGAAGTACCGGCCCCTGAAGATGGCATTTTGGTGAAAAAGCTCTGCGAAGAAGGGGATGTGGTTGAAGTAGGAAGACCAATTGCTTTATTTTCGGTTGGTGCTGACAAGGCTGAATCGTCGAGTGCTCCTACAGCAGAAAGCAAGACGAAAGCCGTACCCGCTTCAAACGGGGCCGAAAAATCGCAGAAAGAGCCCGCTCTTGCCGAAGTGAGTGATGCCGGGGGCGCCAAGCTCTCGAAAACAGGACCCTCGGGGCGTTTCTATTCCCCTCTGGTTAGAAACATTGCTGAAAAGGAAGGCGTAAGCCTGCAAGAGCTGGAGCAGCTGGAAGGCAGCGGAGCCGACGGCAGGGTTACCAAAAAAGACATTCTTAATTACATTCCCAATAGAGAAACTTCACCGGCCAAAGAATCTCCTTCTACTCGTACGGAAGAAACGAAGGAGTCGGCGCCGAAGCAATCGGCAACCGGATCAAGCGGAATCAACATAAAAGCGCCTTCTATCAAAGTGGGGGCGGATGACGAAATCGTGGAAATGGATCGGATGAGGAAACTTATCTCCGATCATATGGTCACTTCGAAGCATGTTTCACCCCATGTTACATCTTACGTAGAAGCTGATGTGACCAATATCGTAACATGGAGAAACAAGTGGAAGAACAAATTTCAAGAACGCGAAGGAGAGAAACTCACCTTCACCCCTATTTTTATTGAAGCCATTGCTCAAGCCATCAAAGAGATGCGCGGTGTTAACGTGAGTACTGATGGAGAAAATATTATTAAGCGAAAGCACATCAACATAGGTATGGCTGCGGCTTTGCCTTCCGGCAATTTGATTGTACCCGTTATTCATGATGCCGATCAGCTGAATCTCCTCGGAATTACGAAAAAGGTAAACGATTTAGCCGCGAGAGCCAGAGAGAATAAATTACGTCCGGAAGAAATTCAAGGCGGCACTTATACCCTCACCAACGTTGGTACCTTCGGAAACGTGATGGGTACCCCGATCATCAATCAGCCCCAAGCTGCCATAATGGCCGTAGGAGCAATCCGTAAAAAACCTGCTGTCATTGAAACTCCTGAAGGAGATTTTATTGGCATCAGACACATGATGTTTCTCTCGCATGCCTACGACCACCGCATTATCGATGGTGCTTTGGGAGGTAGTTTTGTAAGAAGAGTAGCCGACCTACTAGAAGGGTTTGATATTAATCGGGAAATTTGATGGCATTTCCATAAGTCAAGCTAACGGTTTATATTAGCTTTGGACTGATCATTTCCCCTTTTGGATGAATAGAAATTTACTTCTGAGCATTTTCTTTTTAGGATTATTCTGCGCTGCGGCTTCTGCTCAAGGTCCCTCCTACAATCAGCGTTTTGAAGAAGCGATTCAACTCGAAGCTGAAGGCGAGAAACGTCAGGCGTTTGACGTGTGGACTTCACTGGCCTCGGAATTTCCTCAAAACGGAAACCTTCAATACCGCGCAGGATTGGCCCATCTGGAGTCTTTCAATGAGCAGGCAGGAGCCCTTCCCTATTTAAAATTGGCCGAAGAGATCGGGGTAGACAAAAAATACAACCCCATCAGTCCGCAGGAAAAAAAGTCACCGGTGACGCTATACTTCTATCTGGCTAAAGCTTATCATTTGGGATATAAGCTGGATAAGGCCAAAGTATATTATCAGAAGTTTCTGGATGAAGTGCCCGGCAAGCATTTCCTTTTTGAAGACGCTGCGCTCGGCCTACAGCAAGTGGCTAACGCCGAAGTGGTCATTGCCAATCCCGTCCCTTTTGATATCGAAAATCTGGGGCCTACCATTAATTCACCCTATCCGGATTATAGTCCTGTCATTTCCATCGATGAGAACTCGATTTTTTACACCTCGAGAAGGCTTAGAGACGACAGCAGCAACATCTCCATAATAGACAGAACAACAGGTGGTTATTACGATGACATCTACGTCTCCTACAAAGACAGACGAGGGAATTGGCAAGTTCCCGAGCTTCTGAATATCAACTCAGACGCTCACACAGCCACTATGAACGTTTCTCCTGACGGGCAGACCCTCTACATCTACCGTGATGACGAAGGAGGATCAATTTATGAGAGCACATTGGTAGGAGAAAGCTGGACCACCCCCATAAAATTGCCTGCTCCCATTAACTCAAGTGCATGGGAAACACACCTGGCTGCTACAGCAGACGGCAATACGATCTATTTTATCAGCAACCGAAAAGGCGGATTGGGTGGCAGAGATATTTGGCGATCAAAAAAATTACCGAATGATACTTGGGGAGAACCGGTCAACATGGGGCCTGTTCTCAATACCGAGTTCGAAGAAGATGCCGTTTTCATTTCTCCCGATGAAAATACGCTCTATTTCAGTTCTCAAGGTCACAACAGCATCGGAGGGTTTGATGTCTTCAGCACCACAAAGGATGATCAAGGGAATTGGGGTATGCCAAAAAACATCGGTTATCCTATTAATACGACCGACGACGACGTATTTTTTGTGACCAGCGCCGATGGAAAAAGAGCTTATTTCTCCTCCTTCAGAAAGGAAGGCTATGGCGAAAAAGACATTTATCTTTTAGAATTGCCCGAACCTCAAGAGGTGAGGCTGGCTTTACTCAAAGGAACGATTATACCGGCTCCGGGAGATGACCTTCCGCGTGACATTTCGGTGGCCGTAACGAATACAGAAACGAGGGAAACTTCTCTGTACACGCCCAGAGAGCGTGATGGTAACTTCATCGCAATACTTCCACCTTGCTTCAGCTATACCGTAGAGTACCTTATCGATGGAAATACGGCAGGCACTGACTCTTTCAGTGTAGACTGCGAAAGTGCCTATCGCGAAATCCAAAAAACGCTTCTACTGAATCCGGTCATCGTAGGTGAAGACGGAGAAACCGTCTATGTTTCTACTACCACGGAAGAAAGTGAACCTGCCTCTTTCAAAAAATTCTTCGGGTACAATGCAAACGAAGTTGCCCTCGAAGAAGATATTTTCAGGGATTTCATGAAGAACCTGAAGATCAAAGCGGTGAAGAATGGGCAGGTAGAAATCACTATTCTGGGAAGTGCCTCTAAAGTACCGACCAAAACATTTGGTAAGAATCAAGTGCTGGCTGATTTACGAGCCGACAACGCAAAAGAGCGTATCCTCAATTTTGCCAAAGAATTGAATATTGATCCCGATGTACTCAATTTTAAAATGGTTGAAGGAAAAGTGCAAGGACCAAAATACCAAGGAGACTATCTGATAAATAAAGAGACCTACCGCAATTTTCAATACGTTGAAGTTATTGCCAAATGATGCTTACTTTAAACGAACGATCTCAATTGAAATGAAATACCCCTGAATTGAGAGCACTAAACTGTCCCTAATTGATGGAACGAGCGCGCCCCCTTATACTTCTCCCTCTTCTCATGCTATGGTCAATGGCACCCGTGTGGTCACAAAATGCTGCAGCCGCTGATGAGGCTTTCGAAATGGGAAACTTCATTGAAGCGGCCGAACAATATTCGAGATTGGTAGAGAAAGAACCTGATAATCAATTGTACAACGAGCGCTTGGGAAAATGCTATCTGGAAACTTACATCGATCCGCTACTGGCCCTCGAATATCTGCTTAGAGCTGAAAGTCTGGGAAAAGTTGATAAAAGTCTATACTTGAATATCGCCGAAGCGAGCACCTATCATCTGGATTACGACCAAGCGCTTTTTTACCTTCAAAAATTTGACGAAGAAGGAGGCGTCAAGAAAAAGAATCTGGCTCGATACGTCAAATTAAAAGACGACTGTATAGCTGCTCAGGATCTTCTGAAATATCCTGTTGACGTAAATTTCAGTTCTTTAAGTGAAAGTATAAACTCCATTTACCCCGACTACCACCCCTTTATTACAAAGGATGGAAAAACCTTATATTTTACTTCAAGACGAAAATTAAAACCGGGTGCAAAACCTGAGTTCGATGGGTATTTTCCTTCTGATATTTTTATCAGCGAACGAACGGAAACCGGATGGAGTCAAGCCGATCCGTTACCTCGACCTATTAACACCCCTTATGATGAACAAGTAGTGGGTATCACCAATTCGGGAGATAGCATATTCTTCTATATCGATCATGTCCAAAATTTCGGAGACATTTATGTCAGTGCCAAAGAAGTCGGTCGCTTTAACAACCCCAAAAGCTTGGGAGAAAAAGTGAACTCAGAAAGTGTTGAATCGGCTTGCTCGATATCAAATGACGGAAAAACAATGCTTTTTAGCTCCGATAGAGACGGAGGATTCGGCGAACTTGACATTTTCATGGTAAAGAAATTGCCGAATGGAGAATGGGGAGAACCCCAAAATCTCGGAGAAGAAATAAACACACCTCTGAGTGAAGACTTCCCTACACTGTCAGGTGATGGACTCACTATGTATTTTAGCAGTGACGGGCATCCGGGCATGGGAGGATATGATTTATTTTTCTCCACTTGGGATATTCAAAACATGCTTTGGTCAAAACCGCAAAATTTAGGGTACCCCCTCAATACACCCTTCGATAATAAAACCATTTCCTATATCCAAAACGGTGAAGTTGCTTATGTCACCAGGTTGGAGCCCGGATCAAATAGCCAACTGGATATTTACGAGGTGATTTTTAATAAACCTCAGACTGATGACCCCGCGATATTTCTCATAAATATCCCCGAAGCTGCAAGTATCGAAGGGTCTGCGCCGGAAATCTTAATCAAAAATGATTTGGATGAAGTGGTTGGTAAGTACATGCCCAATAAAATATCAGGAAGATATGTGCTGGCGCTATTTCCCGGAAAGTATTTTCTGTATGTCGATGCCGATGGGTTTCAACCATACACAGAGAAAATGGTAGTCAATAATTACCATACGAGACAAGATATTAACGTAAAGCTCATCAAATTGAAAGAATGAAATTGAATCTGAAAAAACCCCTCGCCTTTTTTGACTTGGAAACAACGGGAACGAATGTTGCCTCAGACAGAATCGTAGAGATTGCCATTCTCAAAGTATTTCCCGACGGTAGAATTGAGAAAAGACCTGACAATGAGAAGGAAAGATTTTTGATCAATCCACAAATGCCCATCCCTATAGAAACTTCAATGATTCATGGCATCTACGATGAAGATGTAAAGGATGCTCCTTCCTTTGCCGATGTGGCTGACAAAATATTCAAGTTTCTGTTCGATTGCGATTTGGCGGGCTTCAATTCAAACAAGTTCGATGTTCCTATCTTGGCTGAAGAGTTTCTCCGATGCGGTATTGATTTTAGCATAGAAGACCGCAACTTGATCGATGTGCAAAACATCTTTCACTTAATGGAACAACGCACCTTGAAGGCAGGATATAAATTTTACACCGGCAAGGAGCTCAACAATGCACACGAGGCGATGGCAGATGTGGAAGCCACTTATGATGTTTTTTTGGCCCAGATTGAACGATACAAAGATGTAGAGATTGAAGATCGTGATGGCCGTAAAACGATACCGGTGGTAAATGACATGGACAAGCTTCACGTAGTTTCACAAAGGCACAGAAATGTAGACTTTCTCGGCCGATTTGTTTACAATGATGAGAATGTGGAGTGCTTCAACTTCGGCAAGCACAAAGGAAAGCCGG
>DATFKV010000211.1:0-6418 GCA_035268465.1 Cryomorphaceae bacterium
AATTGCTTCGCCGGGTTCAAAAAACGCCCGATTCAGTCATCTATGCCGAAATGCTGATCTGGCTCTTTCTGCAAGACAAGGAATTCAACTCGGCTTACATACAGCTGAAAGCTCTCGACAAACGTCTGGGTGAAGACGGTCAACGCCTCCTTCAACTGGCAGGACTATGCACCAACAATGGCGAATATGAAGTAGCGGAAAAGTGCTATCAATACATTGCCGATAAGGGGAAAACCAACCCGTACTACAACTATGCGAGAACAGGAGTTTTGAAATCGAAATTTCAAAATCTGAGCAATCAATTCCCCCCTGACACTGCCGCTCTCGAAAACTTAAGTTCTGAGTACACGGGTACTTTAAACGAATTGGGCATCAATGGCGAGACCATCGGCCTCATGCGCCAGAAGGCACTGCTTGAAGGGTATTACTTGGGTGATTTGGAAGCAGCCAACATCACGCTCAACAACGCGCTTGAAGCGAATATCCCCACCCCGAGCATGCGTGCCGAAATCAAACTCGACTTGGCAGAAATCCTCATTGCCAAGGATTACATCTGGGATGCTTCTCTACTCGCTTCGCAGGTGGATAAAGACTTCAAAAATGACATCTTAGGGTCAAAAGCCAAGTTTTTAAATGCGCGCATCAGCTATTACAACGGAGATTTTGAATGGGCTCAGGCTCAGCTCGATATTCTGAAAGGAAGTACTTCCAAGTTGATCAGCAATGACGCCATGGAGCTGTCACTTTTGATTTCTGACAACCTTAATTTGGACACCATCCTTGAGCCTATGCTTATGTTTTCTCGTGCCGATTTGAAAGCTATCCAACGCGACTACAAGGGAGCAACGGCTACATTGGATTCAATCCTTACGGAATATCCGGGACATTCATTGAAAGATGAAATTCTCATGTTAAAAGGGCGAATGGCCGAAACACAATACGACTATGATTCAGCCATTGCATTTTACGCACAAGTACTGACAGATCATTATTTTGACATCTCTGCCGATAACGCGCTTTACCGCAGCGCCGAGCTGTACGAAGACAAACTCGGCCAACCGAATAAGGCGGCAGATCTCTACAAACAATTGTTGGTCGACTTTCCCGGTAGCCTATTTGTCGTAGAGGCTCGAAAACGTTTCCGTGCCATCCGAGGCGACGAACCCAATACGGAAACTCCCAGAATCATTCCCGAGAAAGTACCCTAATATTGGTCTTTTATTTTTCTGAGAATAAAGAACGATAGGATGCTGGTGGCAACCCCAATGTACCCAACGATGTGAAAATTGCCGAAACTACCATCGGGCAATTCGACCATGATGAGCCCCGCACAAAATGCGGCGACTCCTTGACCCAGGCTCAAAAGCGAAGACCGTAAGCTCATAAAAGTACCTCGGTAATTCGGGTGGGCCGTGCCGATAACCATTGCCGAAGCAGGCACCATTCTTCCCGCGGCAAAAACGAAAAACATGCTGGAGAAAATCAATACGTACCACACGGGCTGTGGTGACATATTCGTGATGGCATATATTGGAATCAATGAAAGAATCATCAATCCTAGAAAAGTCTTCAATCGTCCGAGCTTATCGGCTACCCTACCGAAAAATGGAGATGTGAAAACCGTGAGCGCCCCGCCAATCAAGTAAATATAGGTCAATTGAATCTCTTCGAATCCGACATTGGCCACCATATACGGAGAGATAAACGGAATAATGCTAAACTGACCGAACACAATTAACAGGGTAAATGCAAAAGCCAACAGTTGGTTTTTATCGCGCACTACGTATTTCAGAGCAATGAATGAATTCTTCATTCGCGTTCCCTTTTCCTTGCGGTGCGAATCAATCGATGGAACCAGCTTGATGGCAAAGCCCAGCAGTATGGTGGCAAAGCCCGCGATCATAAAAAAGGCGACCTCCCAACCGAACTTCGTTCCCAAAAACAGACCGAGCGGCACCCCCAAAGAGGCGGCAGCCGAAAATCCCGTCATGACAATTCCTATGGCCTTTCCTCGATCCTTGTTTTCTACCACATCTCCCACAATGGCCAAGACCAGAGCTCCAATTATACCCCCGAATAATCCCGTCAAAGCACGCGCTGCCAAAAGCATCTCAATGCTCGTGGCAAAACCCACCAAAAAAGTGCTGATGATGAACCCTGAATAGAGAAATATTAACGCTTTACGTCGATCGAAGAAATCGAGCAAAAAAATTGCCGCAACCCCTGAAATAGCTGCCGCAAACGTATACGACGATATGACCGCACTCCACATCTCAGGACCAATGCCAAAAATCCGTTTAAACTGCGGTCCCAGCGGCATCATGATCATAAAATCCATGATGTGGGTAAAGTTTATTCCCGCCAAGACGACCATAAGGCCCATTTGCTTTTTCACCGCGCAAAGGTAGGGGGATACAAGGCTTTAGCCTATCGCTTAAGACTGTGTAGAGATAGATTTAGACGATACGTCGCGAAGCTGGACTACCGCTCCTCTTGCAATTCCATATTGAGCCAATCCGTAGGTGAGCATGATCAGTAAGTGAGCGTGATCCAAGTCGCGAACGAACTTGTTCCAAGCCAAGAGGCTGTCGGAAGCAACGAAGAAGAAAGCACCCAAGGCTATCCATACAAACGAAGAGGTGCTCACCTTTCTGAATCGATTCAAGGCAATCAATAACATCAGCGAAATGACCATGGTATAAACCAAAACGGGACCGATCATAGAACCCAAAAAATCCCTTATGGCATTGAAGAAAAACCAAGCGTACGCAGCGATCAGGAGCATGACCCAACCGTACTTTTTAATCAAACTGATCTCGTGATTTTTTAAATACGTCTTGGTAAATGCCACGATGTAAAAGATATGGGCCACCAAAAAACTACCTAAGCCTAGAGTGAAGTAAATGGGCACCTCTTGAAAGATGAGCAGTACATCACCCAAAAGCGAAAAGCACAGTCCGGCTAAAATCAAAATACCAAAGAAGCCCTTCCTGTTTTTTAATAAGTTGAGCACAAAATAGATGATCAGCGAACTCAGAATCGCCGGTTTGGAAACGGTTGCGATCATCTCATAGTGCTGCTCACCGGCATATATATGCAACGCTAAAATCAAAAAATAGACAAGGGAAAACAAACCGTCTCGATTCACTCCACTCGCTCAATTTTGTGGAAACTCAAACGGAAAACTACGACCGCCGAAACAATGGAGAAAGCCACGATTGCAATGGGTATCCAAAGCGGAAGAAGCCCTTGTGTAAATAGAAAAAGCACCACTCCCATAGAAACGAAATACCGGATGGTTTCCATTTTCAATCCATAAGGTCTGTCGTCAAACAAGGTTCCCAATGAGGCCACGGAATAGATGATCAAGCCGGCTATCAAGAGCTGAAAGGGCAATTCAAACTTTGTGAGGTTAAATAAGAAAAGGGCCGTAAATGCCAATAAGATGAGGTATTGCGAAAAGAGATAGAAGTTGAGGCTTGGCGAAATCTCTATCTCGTATTTTTTATAAGTCCGCGTGTCAACTTCCTTAGGCTTTTGGAAGCCTCCCATCTCTTTCGGATACCAGCCGGGAGGGGCGAAGGTAAACCGCACCTTATTGACAAAACCGGGTATCGCCTTTAGCTCACGCCACAGCCTAACAAAGGGTTGAACATTGGCAGTAACGGGATTCCACGAGTTGGTCGGTGTGGTAATTCCGTACGTCGGTGTTTCTTCTTCGCGTTGAAAGGTGCCAAACATGCGGTCCCATATCATAAGCGTTCCGGCGTGGTTTCGATCGATGTATTTCGGGTTTCTTCCGTGGTGAACACGGTGATGGGAAGGCGTATTGAAAATATATTCGTACCAGCGAGGCATTTGGCTGATGACTTCGGTATGAATCCAAAATTGGTAGAGCAAATTAAAAGCGCCCATCAAAAGAAACCACTCCGTTTTGAACCCAAGAAAAGCTAAGGGAAAGTAGAAGTAAAAGGTGAACATTTTCTGAAAAGTGCTTTGGCGCAAAGCTACCGACAGATTGTAATCCTCACTTTGGTGATGCACCACATGACCCAGCCAAAACAGATTGACCTCATGACTCATACGATGAGCCCAGTAGTAGAAAAAGTCCACCCCGATAAAAGCAATAGCGATCCAATACCACGTATCTTCTAAGGTAAATACTCTGAAATTATCGTAGATAAAGGCGTACGCCGCCACGGTAAAAACCTTGGCAAAGACTCCCGTGAGCTGTTCTACGATTCCGCAGCTTATATTTGCAACGGCATCGTTGAGCCTATAAATTTTTCGATCTTTAAAATAACCGTAGGCTACCTCCATTCCTATGAGGATAAAGAATACGGGGATCGCAAGTATAACGGGGTTGACATCCATAACTGAACAACGAATTTACAAAACCTTCGACCATTCAGTCAAGATTAAAGACATTGCACCATGATTTTGTACAACGTAACGGTAAACATTGATCACTTATCCCACGACAAATGGCTCAAGTGGATGAAAGAAGAGCATATCCCCGATGTATTGGCTACAGGCCTTTTCTTCGACGGAAAGCTTTCGCGAATAATGGCGGAAGAGGAAGGTGGAAAATCCTACAGCATCCAATACCTCGCCAAGTCGATGGAAGATTACGAGCGCTATCTGGCCGAACATGCTCCGCGCTTGCAATCTGAACACGAAAAGCACTTTGGCGGAAAGTTCGTAGCCTTCCGCACCTTACTGAAGGTGGTGCACCATGAAAAAGGTTAGGGCAAAAAAACATCTGGGTCAGCATTTCCTGACCGAACCTGAAATCGCTGAGCGCATCGCCGATTCGATCAAAGACGAGCAGGGGGTCAACCGCATCCTTGAGATTGGTCCGGGAACGGGCATTTTCACTCGGGCCCTGATGTCTCGGGAAGAATTGGAACTCAAACTCGTTGAGATCGACACCGAATCGGTGGAGCACCTCCACGAACGCCACCCCGAATTGGGAGACAACATCATCGAAGGCGACTTTTTAAAAATGGACTTGAACACCGTTTTCGACGGTAGGCCTTTCATCCTTGCAGGAAATTTCCCGTACAACATCTCTTCACAGATCCTCTTTCGGGTGGTGGAAAATCCTGAGATGATGCCCGAGATGGTGGGCATGTTTCAAAAGGAAGTGGCCGAACGAGTGGTTTCCGGCCCCGGAAGCAAGGTATATGGCATACTGAGTGTTTTGATCAAGGCCTACTACGACTCCGAGTATTTATTCACTGTGGAGCCTGAAAGCTTCGACCCTCCGCCAAAAGTGAAAAGTGGAGTTATCAGATTGGTGCGCAACGACAGAAAAGAATTGCCCGTCCCCTACTCTTTTTTCAAGAGCGTGGTGAAAGCGGGATTCAACCAAAGGCGCAAAACGATGAGGAATAGCCTGTCAGCCTTTTTGAACGTCGACTTGAAAGCAGAGCTAAGCGAAACGTTGAGCCTACGCCCTGAACAATTGGGGTGCGAGGAGTTTCTGGAGTTATCACTGAAGCTTTACAATAAGTAGAATCTTCACACGCTCTAAAGATTTATTGAAGGCGAAGTGTTCGATTAATCTCTACCACACCTTATTCGGATCCCTACTATCTAATCAGCTCTCATTTGTTTAACTTAGTATTATGCATGACGACAAGCTTAAAATCAGTTTAGCAAGAAAGATTCTTTCATTAAGCGATTCGGAACTTCTTGAAAAAATCTCTGCACTTCTCAACCAACCACGAGAATCAGATACTGTGGCCTACAGTTCTTCGGGAGTTCCGCTTACGTTGCAAACATACAACGATATGCTCGCAGCGGCTGAAAAAGACATAGACGAAGGTCGTACCCTAAGTACATCGGAATTAAGGGTCAAGTTAAAAGGATGGCAAGAGTCGACAAAATAACTTGGACGATTGAAATTTCGAAGGATCTGGAAGGCATCTACAATTTTTACGCAGGGAAAATCTGAAAGAGCGGCAAATCGTATCATTGAAGAAATCATTTCCGAAGTAGAGAATTTAAAATTTGCTCGCCAATATCAAACCGATGAATTGAACCCGAACTACAGAAGGATAATTGTTGGACACCACAAAATCGTTTATCGAATAACACAGAATGAGTTGGTTGTTTTAAGAGCTTTCGACACCAGATCAAACCCTGAAAAACAGGCTTTAGGCTCCTAGCCTTAAAAAGTTTTACAGTATTTAGTTTCTCCCGCCAATAGTTCATTCAAAGCAGAGAAGGCGCAGAGTTCGGGGAGTCGCAAATTGTTCCAAAAACTGTTCGCCCAATCTCTGACCTCTTATCCCTGAACATTTGATACTTTTGAGCTCGTCATGCAGTTCGAACTCACCAAAGAATACCTCGATGACCTCAGCGATGCCATCGCCGAGGGACGCGACACTTACCTCAAAAGTGAGCTGGACGA
>DATFKV010000212.1:0-7790 GCA_035268465.1 Cryomorphaceae bacterium
GTCGAGTGCTTTGTCCAAGCCTTCCACTCCTCGCGCATCGGTGCGGGCTATCAATATAAAGTTCTCGTCCGTTTTGGCATCAGCTGCAGCTTTTACCTTCTGCACCATCGCATCAACCGAAACGAGCTCTTTATTGTCCAAATGTCCGCAACGCTTCGGGTTGACTTGGTCTTCGATGTGGCATCCGGCCATACCGAGGTAAGTCAATTCTTTTATGGTGCGGGCCACGCTCATGCTTTCACCGAAACCGGTGTCAATATCCATAATGGCCGGTAGAGAAGTAACGCGGGCTATGGCCGACGCAAATTGCGATACTTCCGTCAAAGTGGTCATCCCGATATCGGGTAGGCCTAAGGAATTAGCCATTACAGCTCCCGAAACATAAACACCGTCGAAGCCTTTTTGCTCAATCAGCATGGCCACCATAGGATTATATGCTCCCGGAAACTGAAGTAGTTTTCCCGAAGTCAATGCTTTTTTGAAGGTAGCTCGCTTCTCAGCAGGAGATTTTTCGCTTATGATCATTAAAATATTCCTTTTTCGTTTGGCTTATTTTCTTTCACATGGTCAAAAGGCATTTCGACCGTAAGGTCATTCAGCTCTTCTGCGGTGAGGTCTTTTAGCCTTTCGGCAATGCTGATGAAGCGATCTCTCTCTTCTTTCGAAATGAACTTCTCAGTCAGCATGTCAAACTTACCGATGTAATTCGGTCTTTTGAAAGGACGTGCACCTGCAGGGTGCGCATTGGCACGTTCTATTTCATCCTCAATCCTTTCTCCGCTCATCAGTTTGATGATTACCTTTCCTCCGAAAGCCTTTTGGTCCGGGTCAGAATCGTGGTAAAGCTTGGTCCATTTCTCCTTTTCGATGGTCGATATTTTTTTCCAAAGTTCAACCGTTTCGGGACGCTGAGCGCGAGACGGCGCGTAGGAGTCTTCATGGTGCCAGGTTCCGTCTTCCAGTGCCACGGCAAAAATGTACATAATGCTGTGGTCAAGCGTTTCGCGTGTGGCGTGCGGATCAAATTTTTGGGGATCGTTCGAACCCGTTCCGATCACGTAATGGGTATGGTGTGATGTCTCGATGAGAATACTCTCAATATGAGAAAAGTCCTCAATTTTTTCTCTCATTCTCGCGGCCAGATCGATCAGAGCCTGCGATTGATATTCGGCTGAATGCTCTTTGGTGTAAGTCTCCAGGATGGCTCGTTTCTCTTCTCCCTCCTCGGGTAGCGGAATGGTGTAATGTGCAGCCGGTCCGTCCAAAACCCATGCGATCACACTGTCTTCACCTTCGTAAATGGGAGAGGGGCTCTTCTCACCACGCATGGCTCGGTCTACCGCTTCGATAGCCAGCTTGGCTCCGTGACCGGGAACGTAAGCTTTCCAGCTGGAAATTTCACCTTTTCGGCTTTGACGAGTAGATACCGAAACGTGAAGTGCCTGTTGTATGGCTTGATACGTCGTTTCCGTATCTAAGCCTAGCAGTGCACAAACGCCGGCTGCTTGTGCAGGGCATAAGTGAGCAACATGATCGATCTTGTGTTCGTGGAGGCATATCGCTTTTACCAAGTTCACGTGTACTTCGTAAGCCGCCACGATTCCTCTCAGCACATCTTTTCCGTTCTTACCCATTTGCTGAGCTACGGCTATTACGGCTGGAATACTGTCACCGGGGTGAGAGTAGTCTGCTGCCAAGAATGTGTCGTGATAATCCAACTCCCTCACCGCTACACAGTTTGCCCAAGCAGCCCATTCAGCGTGAACCTTAAAATCTCTAGGCATTCCGAAAAGGTTGGCACCTCTATCCGTCCGTTTATGACACAACGCCTGAGCGCGTGCATTGACCACCGGTGTTCTGTTTACCGAAGCGATCGCCACGGATGCATTGTCAATGATTCGGTTGATAACCATGTCCTCAACTTCCGGACTGATGGCTACATCGTCGGTCACCATCTTGGCCAGTTTATACGCTAGTTGCTCTTCTTTCGGAAGCTTATCTTTTGATGGATAAACTTTAACTGAGTGATTTTTCATTTACGGTGGTTTATGCTTTAAAATTCGCCGCAAAGTTAACGAATCGAAGAAGAATTATTCGGGCACAAAAAAAGCCGGGCTTAAACCCGGCTTCCATATTTCAATTGAATCCTTTATTGTGTCTTCACCAATCTTTCTTGGTGGTTTTGACCATTGGAGTCAGTCCATTGAATGAGGTAAATACCTTGAGACTTTTGAGAAAATTCCAAGGATGCTCTCGGTCCGTTTACCACGATCTCCTCGATGAGGGCACCGGTAATACTAAAGATTCGGATTACTTCGATATCCAGATCAGAAGACGAGGTCAACACGACATTGTCTTTTGTAGGATTGGGGAAAAGAACGAATTCGCCTTCTGCGGGCGGGGTAAACGACGCTAAAGGTGAGGCGGCTGAAACACAATCCTCTCCTTCGTAAAATCTGATATTACGGAAATAGGAGTTGTTGCCTGGAGTGCCGTTGGCATTCGCTGAAAGCACGACAAGAGCAAGATTATTACTCGTAAAATACGTTCCTATATCGATCACATAAGATTGAAAGCCTGAACCTGAATAATTATCAAAGTCTGAAATTATATTTGGATTATTGATCGTGCCATGCAATTTGAACAGTGCAGCCAGTGTCAATGACGTATTGTTTTCCACCGCAATGGCGTGAAGTGATCCCTGATTAGTACTTTGAAATTCAAAAGCCACTTTCGTATTGGGGGTAACATCATAATTGATAGGAATGTATTTCAGTGAATTATCACTCAGAAAAATCCCACTACCATTGTCTTCTATGCTCCATGTTCCTACATCTCTTGCAGGGGCATAAGATAATACTGAGAATTCATTGAAGTTTACATCGAAACAAGCAGGCAACGTTTGACCGGCGCAAAAAGCGGATGATTCCGAATCAGTAAACTCACCACCTGATGCCAATACTGTTCCCGCTGCGTCAGTTAAGGAATAACTTCCGGATCCGAACCCACAGCAAATTCCATCCCCGAAACTGTCAAAGAAAGTCAGGTCATAACAACCTGCGGGTACGCAAACATCTACCGCTACAGTGCTGAATTGGTTGGTATAAGGACCTCCCGATGCAAGAATGGTTCCCCCGTTTATGATTTCCCAAGTCGTTTCTCCGGGATATTGATCCAAGTTGATGGTCAATGTTAAATTCTCATCTTCACACTCTACGGGAGGTGTGGTGACACAACTCGTGCCCAGGCAAGATCTCGAGTTGATATAATTCGTCATTCTGGTGGTAGGCTGAGGGCCAAAACCCAGGTTGAAGTTGACCCCCGTACTCAATAAATGGCAATAGCTCATGATCGTCCCCCCACTTGAGGGTATTGGTCCCGAGCAGCCTTCAGAATATCCTGCACTTGGTCCGCACCCATCGATCGCGGTGTTATTTCCGTTCCAAGAGCAAGCGTGCGTATGGGGAGATGATAAGTTGTGACCGATTTCGTGAGCTGTAACATTTACATCCCAAGAATAACTCGGAATATTGTTGAAAAATCCGAAGATTCCCGAAACACTGACACCAAAAGAACTTGAGCAGAGCCCTGATAGATATGCAATTCCACCACCTCCGGCGCCTGTGATCAATTGAGTTAAATCGGCATTGGATGACGTATTTGATAATTGGTTGAGTCTGTTCCCAAGATCGCCCGAGTATGGGCTGGAACCCACCCAAGCAAAAATCTCAGAAATCGCAATATCGATATCATCGTTTGCGAATAGCGTCACAACTTGGTTGAAAAGTGCAGTCGTATAATTAGTCGCGCCTGCACTGCCGCCGAAATCGGCAACAATATCATCATCTATTTCTATGCGAAGCCTTACACATTGGGTGGTTTTCGGGCTACCGAAGTTTTCCACTTTTGGAGAATCATCATGATCCTCTGAAGCAATGGCATCACAGGTGAATGTTTCATCCAGTAAAAGATCTTCATCCTTGTACCAGACGTGAACATTGGTCTTTGAGTCTTGAATCTTTCCCACCACATACGTTTCGGAGCCATAAGACACCAATCCGTTAATTTCATCATCAGAAATGGTCATCGCTACAAGCGAATGGTCTTGACCCACTACAATACCTCGGTAAAATTTCACATCAGGCAATGGAAGACTAACTTCCGGCGCTTCGCTGGTGGATATTTTAACATCATCGGTGAAGATACTTTGCTCATAAAGCAAAACCTCCAGTGGTTCTTCATCAGCAGGAAGCTCCATCTTAATAAATCCGGTTAAGTTCGACTTCAACGAGTTTGCGTTGGTTTCGTCTAGGAAAAAGGCCGTGCCTTTAAGTAATGCCGACTCCTCTACTCCTAAACTTTTCAGTGTTTCAATCCCTTTTGCAGTAACTGCTTTAAAGGGGGTTACTTGTTCGAACACCTTTCCTGATTCTTGGAATTTTTGAATGTTCATTTTTACAGCTTCCTGACCACTGAGTGAGCTCGTTGCAAACAGGGCGAAGCAAACAAAAAATAAATGTCTAATTACTTTCATAAATAATTGATTCTTGCTCTAGGGAAGAGACTTTGGATGAATTAATTTAAGGGTTATTAGGATTATTACGGTTAAATCGCGACTTCTATGATCTTTCCACACTTAAGTATCCGATTTAAGAGAATGTGAAATTAAGTTAATTCAATGGTAAAAACAAAGCCTCCAATTCACCTCTTTTTCTCTTAACTTCCGTAATATCAGTTTTCAAAGTGGTTACACGGGTTTTGATGTTTTGTTATTTTCGACGAATCTTTGGATTCTGTCGGTGAAAAAATCGTTGACTTAAAGCAGTAAATCCATTGGTAGGTTCTGATAGAAGTATTTAGCTTTGCGGCACGAGAAACACCCAACATGATTGAAATAAAAAAGGCCTTTGAAAATCTTACTCCGGAAGAGTTTAGCCAACTTCTGGATTCTCCTGTGTGGATAGCATTAGCTGCGGCCTATGCCGGCGACGGAGTGGTAGGAGAAGATGAAAAAGCCGAAGCGATAAAATTGGCTCACTTAAGAAGGTTTACTGCACCAAAATCTTTGCGAGAATTCTACGTCCTGGTTGACACCCAGTTTGCGCAGCGCTTTCATATTTTAAACCTGAGGCTGCCCTCTTCAGAAAAGGACAAAGAGATTTATCTGGAGCGACAATTGAAAAAGGTACACGACATCATGTTGAAACTTGACCCCGACGTGACCTCCTCTTTGGAGGACAGTTTGGAAAGTTTTTACGAACATGTCTTTAGTTCCCACAAGAGCTTTTTCCAGTATTTTGCATTGCCCATTCTATCGAATAGATTGGACAAGAGCTCGGGTCACTTTCGCTTTTCTGACGATAAATAACCGTCACTTTATATTCTCGACGTCTCTGATCAGGATTTTACCGCGTTCCATGTAAATCTGATCTTCATTTTTAAGTTGATTCAAGACTTCGCTTACCGTTTGGCGAGAAGTGGCGGTAAGTGTGGCGATATCTGAATGAGTGAGCTTAGTGCGAATCAGCACTTCATGTCCGATGGGTTTCCCTTTCCAAGCAGCGGCATCTTTGAGAAACTCAATAATGCGCGTTCTGGCATCTCTGAATGCGAGTAGTTCTATTTTGCGTTCTAGCTTTCTCAATCTCAAGCCCATCCATTTCATGATTCGCAAGCTCATGTCTTTCTCCTTCAACATGAGTTCTTTGATTTCATCAAGGCTGAGCATACAGATCAGGGTATTGTTTTCCATTGCTTCAGCGTATTCGCTTCGTCGCTCTTCACCGGCCAGTGCCATTTCTCCGAATACTTCGCCCTCTCCCAGTATGGATTTGGTCACCTCCTTTCCATCCGTCAGATAGGTTCCGATTTTCACTCTGCCTTGCACAATCACGTGCAGGTATTTTGCTTCCGATTCCTGAAAGTAGATGATTTCAGATGCCTTAAATTTTCTGGGGTCAGAGATAGATATATTCCCTTGTGACTTGATGGGGCACAGCTTTCCAAACAGATCAATCCCCTCTAAGTACCACAATCTTTGTGTGTTCATACGTTTTGCCTATTGAGCCAAAGTTAGGATTTACTGAGTTACTGAAAAAGAAGTCTTTGCTCGTAAAATTTTCTTGGTGTACTTAAGAATCCACGATAAAAGAGAAATAAGATTTTCGATCAAAATGCAAACTATATTAGTATGATTCGTATCTTAGCGAAAAGAAATTGATGTATGTTGTTGAGTGAAAATATTCGTTTTTTGAGAAAGGAAGCAGGCCTTACGCAATCAGAATTAGCAGAGCGTGTAGGCGTTAATCGTCCGGTGATCGGGGCTTACGAAGAGGGTAGGGCCGAGCCTCGGATACAGACGCTGAAGCTGATGGCTCACTTTTTTAAGGTGTCCGTAGACGATTTACTGGACAAAGACCTTTCCACGGGTGAGCATTCTGCCGATGTTTCGGGTAAAAGTTTACGTGTTTTGGCCGTGGCCGTTGATGAAAATGCAGGAGAGGAGCGAGCCACCTTGGTACCGGTGAAAGCAGCAGCGGGATACCTCTCCGGTTTTGGAGATATGGAGTTCGTTGGCTCATTGCCTCAGTTTTCCATTCCTTTTCCTGAACTTCCTTCCGACCGCACTTACCGCGTTTTTCAAATCGAAGGCGAAAGCATGCTTCCCATACCTCCAAAATCCTACGTCATTTCAGAGTACGTCCAAGATTGGACTAACCTTAAAACAGATGAGCGATACGTCTTCCTCACCAAAGACGAAGGAGTCGTTTTTAAACGCGTTCGAGTTCATCCACATATGCGTAGCTATGAGTTGATTTCCGATAACCCTGCTTTTAAACCCTATTTTATCAAACAGTCTCAAGTGCTCGAAGTGTGGAAAGTTCGTGGAATCATCGGCTTTGATTTAGATGCCTTTCATTCGGCACCCGCTTCTATGAAAGAGGTTTTGGAGGCTATCGAACGCATTGAAAAAAAACTTTAGTTTCTGTCCATACAGCCCGTTATCTGCGTTGCACTTGTTTTGAAAACCTGCTTACCGGCAAACAGGCAGTCATCCCGACAGTTATCGAGACTCCTTGATTTATATAGTCCTGCGTGCGCGTTGCTATCGGTTTTTCCGGATCAGACTTTTAAGTTTACTATAAAGCTACTAAGCTAAATGAACAATCTTTAATTAATATGTCGACGATCAGTCACCTCGATTTGGATACGTTTTTCGTTTCGGTAGAGCGGCTCATGGATAGCCGCCTCAACGGCCGCCCCGTGTTGATAGGCGGAGTGACCGATAGGGGGGTGGTGGCTTCGTGCAGCTACGAAGCCAGATCGTTTGGGATTCACTCGGCCATGCCTATGCGAATGGCGCGTGAACTCTGCCCCGAGGCAGTAGTCATTCGAGGAAACTCGGCAAATTATACCAAGTACTCGCAGTTGGTTACCGAAATTGTCAGAGAGCGCGTGCCCGTTTTTGAAAAGACTTCCATCGACGAGTTCTACGTCGACCTTACGGGGATGGACAAATTTTTTGGTTGTCTGAAATTGGCTTCCGAACTTCGACATACCATTATAAAGGAGTCGGGGCTTCCCATTTCTTTTGGCTTGGCAGCGAATAAAACCGTTTCGAAAATTGCCACGGGGTTGGCCAAACCCAACAACGAACTACACGTGCCGCACGGTACCGAAAAGCCTTTTTTGGCTCCGCTTTCGGTGCGGAAAATACCCATGGTGGGTGCCAAGACCTACCAAACGCTGCGCAATCTTGGGGTTAAGAAAATCAAGACCGTCCAAGAAAT
>DATFKV010000213.1:0-2042 GCA_035268465.1 Cryomorphaceae bacterium
GAGCGACCGGAAAAAAATTGTCGTTCTTGGTTCGGGTCCCAACCGTATCGGTCAGGGAATAGAATTCGACTACTGCTGCGTTCACGGTGTTTTGGCCGCTAAAGAATGTGGCTACGAGACCATCATGATCAATTGCAACCCCGAGACGGTTTCTACCGATTTTGATACCGCCGACAAGCTTTACTTCGAGCCGGTATTCTGGGAGCACATTTACGACATTATTCTGCACGAAAAACCCGAAGGCGTGATCGTTCAACTCGGAGGGCAAACGGCGTTGAAATTGGCTGAAAAGCTAAGTCGATACGGAATAAAAATTATGGGAACGAGCTACGAAGCGCTTGACCTGGCCGAAGATCGCGGTAGCTTTTCTACTCTTTTGAAAGAACACAACGTTCCTTACCCGGAGTTTGGTGTGGTTGACAATGCCGAGCAGTCGCTGGAATTGGCCGATCAACTAGGATTTCCTCTTTTGGTAAGACCTTCCTATGTATTGGGAGGACAGCAGATGAAAATCGTCATCAACAAAGAAGAGCTGGAGACGCACGTCGTGAATATTCTTCGCGACATGCCCGACAATAAGATTTTGCTCGACCACTTTTTGAGTGGGGCGATCGAAGCGGAAGCTGATGCCATTTGTGACGGCGAGAATGTTTACATCATAGGAGTGATGCAGCATATTGAACCGGCCGGAATTCATTCAGGCGATTCCTACGCCGTTTTACCACCGTACAATTTGGGTGACTTGATCATCGAGCAAATCGAAACCATCACCAAAAAAATCGCCATTGCCCTGCGGACCGTCGGTTTGATCAATATTCAATTTGCCATCAAAGACGACGTTGTTTACGTGATCGAAGCCAACCCGCGTGCCTCTCGGACGGTTCCCTTTATTGCGAAAGCATACGGCGAGCCTTACGTGAATTATGCCACCAAAGTGATGCTGGGTGAGAAGAAGGTGACTGATTTTGACTTTAAGCCGAACAAAGGAGGCTATGCGATCAAGATTCCGGTATTCTCCTTTGAGAAGTTCCCCAATGTCAATAAGGAACTGGGTCCCGAGATGAAATCGACCGGTGAAGCGATTCAATTTATAGACACGTTGATGGATCCTTTTTTCCGAAAAATCTACAGCGAGAGAAATCTCTACTTAAGTCGCTAAGCGAATCTCTATATCTTTGAACTAGAAATGAGCATTCAACAGGCAAGTCTGACAGGTGTTTTCAGGATGATTTTGATCATCTTGGCCATCTACTTTTTGGTGCGCCTTTTGGGACGGCTCATGATGCCTTTTATGAAGGATAACAATGGCTCCCGACGTTCAGGTCCTTCGAATGGCAAACAGAATAGCCGCAAAGAAGGAGACGTCACAATCGAATACACCGACAAGAACAAAAAGAACAAAAAGAGAGATTCCGGAGAGGGAGATTATGTCGATTTTGAAGAACTGGATTAATTATGAAACACCCACTAGTAAAGCGCTTTCTACCTCACTTAATAGCCATCATCTCTTTTCTAGCCATCAGCGTGGTATACTTCTACCCGGCTTTTGACGGTTATAAGCTCAATCAAGGCGATGTGACCACCTTCCGGGGAATGGCTCAGGAGATCATTGAGTACCGAAGAATGTACGGAGAGGATCCGCTGTGGACCAACTCTATGTTTGGTGGTATGCCCGCTTATCAAATTTCAGTCGAGCATTCAAACGACATCATTTCGATTATTGATGATGTGGTAACATTGGGTCTTCCAAAACCGGCTAGTTACCTCTTCCTTTATTTGCTTGGATTCTATATACTGATGATTGCTCTTCGCGTTAAGCCCGCTATGGCGGCAGTCGGGGCGGTGGCGTTTGCTTTCTCGAGTTATTACTTTATTATCATAGAGGCAGGGCACAATACGAAAGCGCATGCCATTGGCTATATGGCGCCCGTATTGGCAGGAATAATTTGGGCATACAGGGGTAAGCTCTTGTTTGGCGGAGCCGTAGCCGCTCTTTTCTTGGCTCTGGAAATCGACGCCAATCATGTGCAGATCACTTATTA
>DATFKV010000214.1:0-5548 GCA_035268465.1 Cryomorphaceae bacterium
AATGAAAATTATAGTGCCGGCGATACCATAAATGATCTGATCACCATTGGCTTCAATGAAACAATCGAAGAATTTATTTCAAATAGAGATACTATAAACATTGAGTACGATTATTTGTGGTTTACTATTTCAGAACCTCCAACAGCGGATACTCGATTCAAGGTTTTGATAAATATTGAGTTAGACAACGGAGAGATCTTTCAAAAGGAATCAACTAAAGTCAGGTTTATCTGAAACGAGGTGCATTTTTTCAAAGGGAAACAATGACTTAGATAGTAAAAGAATGACTTAGATAGTACGAGAAGAGCCGATTTTTCAGATTGGGCTTTCTATCTTCGCCGAATGCCCGAAGAACTAGCTCTCTGCCCCGAATGCAAATCTCCTTATGGTTATCCCACGGGAACAGGCCTTATGGCTTGTCCTGAATGTGGCCACGAATGGAATCCCGAAGAACTCGCCGAGGAAGGTCTCGTGAAAGACTCCAATGGAAATGTTCTCAATGATGGCGATTCTGTAATTGTAATCAAACAACTTCCCGTCAAAGGATCTTCCTCACCAATTAAGGTTGGAACGAAAGTGAAAAACATCAAACTGGTAGAAGGCGATCACAATATCGCCTGCAAGATCGATGGCTTTGGAGGGATGGGATTGAAGTCGGAATTTGTGCGGAAGGCTTAATCCTTCAGCATTGGTCAAAGGTCAGAAAAAGAGAGCATATTGGTCAAATGCAGACATAGACCAAGCTATGTTAAAGACAGCATCATCTACCGGGCAATACGGACCATCCACTAAGTAGATATGGTTTTTGCCGGCTTGATTTTTTCTATAACCTATGGAGATATATTTCATGAAGATCGTCTTGATAATTTTCACAATTCTGATAGTCCTTGTCACTGTCCTTCCACTTTCGCGAAATGGCCATTGGATCATACGGGGGATGGACTTTCCACGGTTGCAAATAGCCTCTATCGCCGCAGTGCTCTTAGCGGCCTTGATCTATTTCGGCGAAGCAGATGAATCTGTTTATTGGATTCTAGTTGCTGTAACGATAGTATGTCTGGTTTATCAAATATGGTGGATTACTCCATACACCCCTCTCTGGAGGAAGGAGGTTAGTGCTTCAGTCGGCGGAGATCCCGACGGGCAATTGAGCCTGATTACGTCTAATGTTTTGATGACCAACAAAAAAGCGGATCGTTTGATCGGATTGGTTGAGCAATACAAGCCCGACATCTTGGTGACCCTCGAGACAAACAAATGGTGGGAGGAGCAACTCGCCACTATTGAGGAAGAAATGACTCATACCATCAAATGTCCCATGGATAATATGTACGGAATGCATGTTTATTCAAAGCTGCCCTTGCATGAGGCTAAGCTTTCATTTTTAGTAGAAAAAGATGTTCCCTCCATACACGCCTTTGTAGAATTAAAAAACGGCCTTCGGGTACGAATTCATTTCTTGCATCCGGCTCCTCCCAGCCCATCGGAAAATGAAAGATCAGGGCAGCGTGATGCCGAATTGGTAATGGTGGCTAAAAGTATAGACGATTCCAATCAAGCTCTCATCGTCACCGGCGATTTGAACGATGTGGCATGGTCATCGACTACCAGACTTTTTCGAAAGATCAGTGGCTTGCTCGATCCCCGAATAGGAAGGGGCATGTTCAATACTTTTCACGCAGATTTCCCCTTGCTGCGTTGGCCACTTGATCATATTTTTCACAGTGATCATTTCGATTTGGCGGAGATTAAACGATTGCCCTCAATCGGTTCGGACCATTTCCCCTTGTATGTTTCGCTTTGCTACACCGTCAAAGATCAGGATGACGAAAACATAGTGGAAGAAGATGAAGAGGACCGCAAAAGAGGGAATAAAATTGATGAAAAAATGGGCGTGAGCAAAGAAGAAGTCCCTGAACCAGGGGAGTAAATCTCAATTTCAAGAACCTCATGAATCCATTTTCATAGATTGCAGAAGTCAACACATTGACCGGTCTGATATCGATGATTAGCCGGAGCTACTCTTTTATCCCTTCCAAATCCAATAAAAACGCATACTCTAAAGCGATCTCCTTGTAGCGATCAAATCTGCCCGATGCACCACCGTGTCCCACTTTCATATTGCAGTCCATGATGAGGATATTGTCGTCGGTCTTTAGATCACGCAGTTTGGCCACCCATTTTGCGGGTTCCCAATACTGCACCTGACTGTCCCAATACCCCGTGGTCACCAGCATATTCGGATAATCCTTGGCCTCCACATTGTCGTAAGGCGAATAGGAAAGAATGTAGTCGTAATAAACCGAATCTTTTGGATTACCCCATTCGTCAAATTCTCCCGTTGTCAGCGGAATAGATTCATCGAGCATCGTGGAAATCACGTCCACAAAGGGAACCTGCGCGATCACACCGTTCCACATCTCGGGAGCCATATTGGCAATGGCACCCATCAGCAATCCACCCGCGCTGCCACCTTGGGCGTAGAGGTGGTTGCTATTGGTAAAGCCTTCGTCTATCAGGTATTTCCCGCAATCGATAAAATCGGTAAAGGTGTTCTTCTTGTTTAGGAGCTTACCGTCATCGTACCACTCCCTTCCCAAATCTTGACCGCCGCGAATGTGTGCGATCGCAAACGCCACGCCCCGATCTAGCAAACTTAAACGGACTGAGCTAAAGTAAGGATCCATCGTAGCTCCGTAAGAACCATAGGCGTAGAGCAGGAGAGGAGCTTTTCCGTTTTTTTCAAAGCCTTTTTTGTAGACGATGGAAATCGGAACCATTTTACCGTCACGAGCAGGCGCCATCAGTCTTTCAGAAACGTAATTGGCGGGTGAAAAACCCTCGTCCAAAACCTCCTGCTGCTTCAGGATTGTTTTTTCCTTGGTCACCATATCGTAATCGTAAGTGGTATTCGGAGTGGTAAGCGAGGTGTAATTGAAACGAAGGGTCTCGGTATCAAACTCGGGATTTCCCGAAGGACTCACCGCGTAAGTTGGGTCGTTGAACTCGATGTAATGTTCATCGCTCCCATCCCATGGCATTACCCGAAGGTTGATCAACCCCTTTTTTCGCTCGGTCACCACGAGGTGATTCTTGAAAATGTCAATGCCCTCCAGCAATACATCCGAACGATGAGGAATAATCTCTTTCCAGTTTTCCTTTCCCGGATTGGAAACAGGGGCTTTCACCAACTTGAAGTTCTTCGCTTCATCGTTGCACACGATGTAGAAGTCATCGCCAAAATGGTCAACGCCATATTCCAATCCGCGCACCCTGGGCTGAATCATGGTCCACTCCCCGTCAGGGTTGTCCGCATCGAGATAGCGGTACTCATTGCTCATGGTTTGGTAGGAACCGATAATCAAATACTTCTTCGATTTGGTTTTGTAAATAAAGGTGCCGAAAGTGTCGTCTTTTTCTTCATAGACCAGTTCGTCTTCGCTGCTATCTGTTCCGATCACGTGTTTGTAAATACGGTACGATCTCAGCGTTACGGGGTCTTGCTTGGAATAAAAAAGCGTTTTGTTGTCATTGGCCCAGGTCACGCTCCCATCCGTTTCCGCAATTTCATCGGAGAGAATTTCGCCCGTTTTCAGGTTTTTCACCCGAATAGTGTATTCTCTGCGTGACACATAGTCGGTGCTGTATGCCAGTAATTCGTTGTTGGTGCTAACGGTATAACCGCCTATGGCAAAGTAGCTGTGGTCCTTGCCCATCTCGGGGCCGTTCAGCATAATTTCTTCTTTGGCGTCATCCGTCAAGGCCTTGCGGCAATAGAGCGCATAATCAGCTCCCGTCTCATAGCGGGTGTAGTAGCTGTAGCCGTTTTTAGAAACCGGAACCGACTGATCATCCTCTTTAATTCTCGACTTGATTTCAGTAAACAGCTTTTCCTGAAGGGGCTCCGTATGCTTCATTACCGCCTTTGCGTATGCATTTTCCTCGTTCAAGTAGTCCAGCACATCTTTGGTTTGAGCGTCTGAACTGTCTGCTTCCTTTTGTTCATCGCTCAAGCGCATCCAGAAATAATTGTCTACCCGTGTATCTCCGTGAACGACGAGTTTCTTTTCTATCTTTTTTGCTTCGGGTGCCTTCATTGTGCTATTCTTCGTTGTTTCTACTTGTTCCGACCCACAACCCACTACTAAAAGTGTCAGTGCGATAATCGCGGTATTGTTTTTAATCATTGCATTCGTGAATTATGGGATATAAAAAGGATGATTTTGAAGCCGTGAATATAAGGCTTGTCTGAAATGAATTGTAACGAAATTCTCTGTGTTTATCACAAAGTAATCAAATGCCGCACGGGAATACTGAAAGACTTTGCAGAAAGGGAGAAAAACAAGGGGAGGCGACAACGGTGATCCGGTTTTCTTTCGTAAAATCGTACTTCCTCATACCCGGACGTAAAAAATATAAATGCCTTTTTTTCAAAATGACCAACCCATAATTATCCGCCATTACGGTGGCTTCGCCAACGACACACACTTTTTTGTCAAGGCAAGGGTTTTGGAAGACAAGAGGATTGAGCACCTTGAATCTGACGGGGTTTTGAGAACGCTCCACAATTTTTACAAACGCATGGGTAGTGACGAAAAGATCGGGGTAGAGGTAGAGGCTTCTTGGGCAAAAGGAGAGGAACTTCTCACATCTGATCGGGAAGGATACGTGAACCTCAATCGCACGCACAGCCTGGGTAAGCGACCCGAATTAAATGAATGGGTAGATGTCAATTTGACGCTGCGTGAGCTTGATAATGACTTCGCGATCACCAATAAGATTCTTCGTCCCGGAACTTCAGCCGAATTTGCTCTAATATCAGACATGGACGATACGGTGATTCACACCGGCGTGGCATCTCGATTGAAATGGAAGCTCTTGGTTAACTCAACATTCAAGCATCCTTTTAACCGAAGACCTTTAAAAGGCGTCCGCGACTTTTATCAAGCTCTTCATCAAGGAAAATCGGGAGAACCCATTAATCCGGTTTTTTATGTTTCCAATAGTCCCTGGAATCTACACAGCTACCTCACCACTTTTCTCAACCATCACAATTTTCCGAAAGGACCGCTTATCTTGAGGGACATCGGCGTGAACCCGATGGAGCATACCGCACATGGCGGTAAGTATGGCAGAATAAAGCAAATTATAAACGCCTTTCCCGATTTGAAGTTCGTTCTCTCGGGCGATTCGGCCGAGGTGGATACCGATATATACCTGCAACTGGCGCGCGAGCACCCCGAACAGATTCGCTGTATTTTCATTCGCACCGTCAACCATAAGGGGCGTATGAAACGCGTAAAAGAACTGATTGAAGCCAATCGCGATATTCATGTAAAGCTGATCCGTGATTCGTCAGAAGGGCTGGCTTTCGCCAAAAAAATGAATCTGATTTGAAGATGGAATCAGTGGAAAATGAAGAGAATGCTTTTGAAGGAAATCACCGTCATTTCGTTCTTCACAAGCCCTACGGGTATTTGTCTCAGCTGATCAACAACCAAAGAATACGAAGAAATAAAAAGCTACTCGGCGAGCTCTACGATTTCCC
>DATFKV010000215.1:0-2742 GCA_035268465.1 Cryomorphaceae bacterium
AAGATGCCGCCGAGGCTCCGTTAATGACCAGGTATACAGGCGACAAAGTGCAGAAAAGAGTCGCAGCCCTCGCCATGAACCTCGAAGGCGGTGGTGGTTTTGAAATCTGGCAATACACCTCCCGAACTCCCGTGGCTGCTGAGTTTCCCATCACTATTTCTGAAATAGGGTTTTTGGCCTGTAAGATGAAGACTCGAGATGCTGATAGAGCCTATCAACACCTTAAGAAGAATGGTGTTTCGCTCTTGACTGAAGTGAGGAAAAACCCGATCGGTCAGAAGCATTTTTATCTCCATGACAAATCAGGCAACCTATTTGAAATTTTGGAAACGAAAGATTTCTTTAAGGACATTGATAGTCCCGTTGGAGGCGTCTATGGTTGCTTAGTAGGAGTTTCCGATATGGAAAAGTCAATTGCGTTCTACCAAAAAGTCCTCGGCTTTGACTTGATCAAGGTGGATGAAGAGAGCGTTTTTAAAGATTTTTCCGGATTGCCCGGGTCTAATCAAAAATTTAGACGAGTTATTCTGGAGAAGAGTAAAATGCCCATTGGACCTTTTGCTCCTTTGTTAGGTAGCAATCAGATCGAATTGATCGAACCATTGGAAAAGAAAGGAGAGAAAATATTCAAGAATAGGTTCTGGGGAGATTTGGGATTTATTCACCTCTGTTTTGACGTGCAAGATATGGATGGACTGCGGTCAAAGGCCGAAACATTGAATCATCCCTTTACCGTAGATAGTGCCAACAGTTTTGATATGGGCAAAGCGGCAGGACGTTTTGCCTATGTAGAGGATCCCGACGGCGCTCTGATAGAGTTCGTTGAAACTCACAAACTACCGATTGTAGAGAAGTGGGGGTGGTATCTCAATCTAAAAAAGAGAGCAGATCAGGGAAAATCACTGCCCAAATGGCTATTGAATTGCTTCCGATTTAACCGAGTAAAGGGCTAGGAAGTTGTTTTTCGGGGTGCATTTTCACCCATTCGTTGATCACCGTTTTTCTACCAATCGTTCTGGTGATATAATCCTTCCTTAAATCAAATCCACGTGCCGGAGAATATTCTCTTCCGTAATAGATAATTTGCAAGTGAAGTTTGTTCCAAAGTTCTTTAGGAAACAGTCTTTTAGCATCCCGCTCCGTCGCTTCTACATTCTTACCTGAGGAGAACCCCCACCTGAACATGAGTCGGTGAATGTGAGTGTCAACGGGAAAAGCAGGGATATCAAATGCTTGCGACATCACTACTGAAGCGGTTTTATGACCTACTCCAGGCAATGTTTCGAGATACTCCATATCAATCGGAACTTCACCTTCTTTTTCTCGCATAAGTCTTTTGGAAAGTTCCGAAATCGCTTTGCTCTTTCGTGGAGAAAGACCACATGGTTTAATGATAGCCCTAATTTCTTCCACAGGTAATTTGGACATCTTCAGCGGGGTGTCCGCCATCTCAAAAAGATAGGGGGTTACCGTGTTCACTCTTGCGTCGGTGCACTGAGCACTCAGTAATACGGCAATCAAAAGTGTGTAAGGGTCTTTGTGATCAAGCGGAATATCCATTGAGGGATAGAGTTTTTCTAACTCTGCAATCACATAAGCCACTTTTTGTTTTTTATTCATTCTCAATGGTAATCATTGGTTTACGGGTTCAATCGTTTTCATGGAATAGAGTTGGCGAAAATAGCAACATTGATTAACCGGGACAGCTTGGGTTGATTTCTAAAACGCGAGAGATTCGTTTCACAAATAATGCTAAAATTGAAACCTTAAAAGGATTAAATTTTTCTAGAGCCTTGAGCCCTTGCAAGGTAATAGTACCAATGCTTTGATTGGAATGCCTTCGTCGTTAAATGTCTTAAATTCGTCTTTAGAATTGACTTCTTCGTCAAACTTATTGATCTTTGGATTTCATTTTTAAACCAATTTAAGATGCTTACAAATCGAAAGTATACACTACTAGCAGTGTTTGTCACGTGCAGTATGTTCTTCGGCATGGCTACCCAAAGTAGCGCTCAATGCGATCCCGGAGAAACTGCATATGAAATTACTCTGGCCCCGGGCGGAAGCTTTGTCGGAGAAAGAAGTTGGGAGATAGTCCCGACACTTGGAGGAGACCCCGTAATTTCGCAAGAGTGCGGCGATTACGAGGGAGGGACTTACAGTTTTTGCCTGACCCCGGGCGTATCCTACACTTTCATCGCTTATGATGATTTTGGTGATGGTTGGAATTTCTTTGGTGTAGACCCTGTCTGGTCCATTGGTATTGCAGGAGGGCCGATAGTTACCGAGGGTGGAAACCCCAACGGTTGTTCGTCGGGAGATTTTACTACCGATTGTATCGGTCAGTGCGAAGAGTATTCGGAATCGTTTATCGCATCTGATCCGCCTGATTGTACATCTCCCGGCTTTTCACTCGAAACCGAGAGAAGTTGTGATGATTTCAATTTTTCTGCCACGGTTACCATTGATGCAATCTCTCCGGGAGCTTCTCTTCTTTTGATTACCGCAGATGCAGGTGGCGTTCAGTTGGCGGGGGCGACCGTTCCAAATCTGGTAGGTCAAACCGCAACTTTAGCAGATCTTCCTTTGGATGATGAAGTGATCATCTCAGTCAATGTATTGGGAGCAACTTGCCCGAGTACGGAAACAGTGAACATCTCTTCCATCGGATGCCCCGTACCACTTACTTGTGGTGAGCCACTGGAAGTTGAATATTGCTATGACAATAATGACGAATCCCTT
>DATFKV010000216.1:0-2095 GCA_035268465.1 Cryomorphaceae bacterium
AATCAAGGTATACATGAAATTGGAGTAAGTAAGGATTTTATACCCGTCATGGGCAATGTTCCGAAGTTTATCGAGAAGCATGCGGCAGAGGTGGATGAGGAAGACTCATTAAACCTGAATGCATTAGAAACGGGACGAAAAAAAAATCAAGTTTTTCGGTAACGATGACCGCCATTTTGAAGTAGTTAGTCAGATCATTGACTCATCATTTAACAGAAAAATGGCAGAATTTCTTACCACTAGCGGTACGTCCTATCACATTGAAAACATCGTCAGGGGCTCCAATAAAAAATTGGTTATGGTGTCCCCGTTTCTCCAGATATCCGAAACTTTATTGCAGAGGCTTATTGACGCCGAGTTCAGGGGTGTTGAAATAATATTAATTTATGGAAAGGCTAAGTTGAAGTCGAATGAGAAGCAGGCCCTGTCAAAATTGAAAAATCTAACGCTTTACTATTTAGAAAACCTACACGCAAAGTGTTTTTTTAATGAAAGGGAGATGATCATCACATCGATGAATATGTATGAGTTCAGCGAGAAGAACAACCGCGAGATGGGCGTTTTGATTCGTCGAAGTGAAGACTCGTCATTGTTTGAGCATGCATTGGAGGAAACCCATTCCATACTGAAAGCATCAACGAAAACACCCTTATACGAGAGCAAAGCAGATAGGTCGGAAAAGTATCAGAAGTCTGGAAAAGAAAGGAAAACTACAAAGCGTTCCAAAGGAGCTTGCATAAGGTGCTCCACTGAGATTCCTTTTGATCCCGAACGTCCATATTGCTACAGTTGCTATCTGATTTGGGTGGAGTATGAAAATGCAGAATATGTTGAAAGGGTTTGTCACTGCTGTGGAAAAGCTGAAAACTCCACGATGATGCATCCGCTCTGTTACCCTTGTTTCAAAGGAGCGCCGCAGCAAAGGATCAAAGCAAGTTCAGGTTGGTAAGACGGTTCTCGGACTTTTGCCAAGCGTATACTTTGCATTTGATATCAAATCTTCAAGACTATGTACCAACCACAAGAAATAAATCAATACGGTCGAAGTTGGGATTGTGTTAAAATAAAAATAAATTATGGCTATTTCGCATCCTATCCCGATGCGAGCATAACTTGTTATAGCGACGGCATGTTGGAGTTTAAGACGGAAAGCAACAGACCATTTTTATCTGTTGCAAGAGTAGAAGACCGCAGCCACGAAATCAGCAAAAAGTCACTGGCGAAGCTGGATGAAGTTGTACAAAAGCTCAATGCTCTGGAGAAGCTCGAAATGCAGGGAGACATGTGCGACGGTCCTAGCTTTGAATGCCTGATTCATTTGGCGAACGGAATGATTCGAGGATTTCACTATTGTTCGGCTATGCCAATCGAGGAGATTCAAGAACTCGAAGATCAGCTGCGTAGGCTTTTGAGGGAGGAGTTCTTTTTGCGGAAGCATATAAGGAAAGGTTAGGGGAAGTTGACCAAAGCTCTGGCCATTGACGGTGATAACGTTTAGCGCTTTTCCTATATTTCGCATTCGAAAAGATGAAACGAATGTTGAGCATAGTATTGATGGTTTCGGGTGGCTTAATCTTGCTGTCGGGGGTTTGGTTGTATGCGGGGGAGAGTAAAAAAGAGAAGGTTTCCATAAAGAAGGATGAGGTGCAACGCGCCTTAGACTTGGCCACGGCCGACGGTGTATTGACGCCCGCGGAGGAGACGCGAGTGCGCGAGCTGGCCGATCGGCATGGTCTTGACCCATCAGAACTCATCAATCGGGCGAAGCAAATGATCCTGGAACGCGATGGCCCCGCTGAAACCGAACTTATTGATCAGATCAAAAGGAGCGGGGATGATTTTGAGAAATACATGGTGGGGAAGTTCAATCGCGACTATTTTCACCTTGTAGAATGGGCGGGAGATAAGGTATCCGAAGGCCGATATGCCGAGTCTACGCTCAATCCCGATCTCGTATTGGAGTTGGACTTGGAGTTTGGCGGAAAACATCGGCTGGCCGTGGAGTGCAAGTACCGCTCGTCTGATAAAAATGGTTTTCTCAATATCTGTACCGACAATCAGTTGAGTCGCTATAAGGCCTACAAGCAAAGAACAG
>DATFKV010000217.1:0-2188 GCA_035268465.1 Cryomorphaceae bacterium
GGAAAGCGAGTTGGTATAGATGTCTGCAATTTGGTCGGGGAGCACGTAAATATACTCGAACGTAAGGGCCAGGCGGTTGGTCAATTTTTGTCGGCCGCCAATCCCCAGTGCGTACACTGTGTTTTCTATCGCAGTAGATTCCACTAAATTTCTGTGTACGACGGTCGGCATGAGCATCAAGCTCGTTCCATTACTGAACTTCCGACCCAAAAGAATTTGGTGAGTGTAAAACAGCCGTGAAGAAAAATAATTCTCTCTTTCGGGGTTGGCCCAAGGCTGCGCATTGACCATTATAGAACTGTAAAGGCTTAGAGTAATCGGCATGTTTTTCTTTCCGGTACTCTGCCTCAAGACCTTGTATTTGGCAAAACCATCAATGGCTTTCTGAACGGTGCTTCGGCCAATTCCGATCATTAAGCGATCGGTGATGCCGTAGTCTAAGCCCAGCCTTATCGTTGCTTGATCGAGCCCAAAAAACTCGCTTAGGCCGCCATTGACTCGACCGAAACGGTGTGATATTTTAAAGTCCAGAACTCCCTCGGCTACGTTCTCGATGCTCTGCGAGTTAATAATTCGAGTCGTTTTAAAACTCGCCGAGGCATAGTTCGTGACTTCCTCCTCCTCACCCAAGAGGTCCAGAAGACTTTCACCTTCGTCTTGTCCATAGGAAAAGATGAAGGTGAATAGGAAAGCAATGAACAGGCTGTGTCTCATCATCTTTTAAGTGGTTCCAAATCGGCCAATACGGTTACTTCAATTTCTTTGGCGATTTTCTCGCGCACCACATCGGGAATTTCTATCTCGTAATCTTCAGGCTTGACGATAAATTTAGACTCGAGGTTTACGGCTCCGTCCTTTACCACGATAGTCCCTTCGGGTGTGATGGATTTCGTTACACCGTGAATTGTCATTTCGCCTTCCACCTCGGCAGGATAAGAGCCATCCTTGGTCAGATCAATTTTGTCCATGTTCACGATTTTGGCCTTAAAGGTCGACTTAGGAAACTTATCGGATTCGACATAATTTTCGTTGAAATGCTCTTGCATCAAGGCCTTCTTAAAGTTGAATGACTTCATCAAAACGCTGAATTCTACTGCACCTGTTTCCGTGTCCAGTACGGCGGTGGCGTTGTAATTTTCGGCGGTGATGTCTTCCATCGGTGCGGAAGAGAAGAAAGTGACGGTACCATTTCTAGTGAAGTATTTGGTCTGCGCTGAAAGGGCAGTGGTCACGGTGATGAGTAATACGGTTATGATCGTTTTCATTTTAATGTCAGATTTAAGTGATTAAAGAATAATGCATTGATTCATTTCTACATCGGCATTCATTCCGATGCACAGTCCTTTGAGGCGAACGGGTTCGCCCTTTGCGGGAATGGCCTCACCATCCACAGATGGATCGAGTCGGCATTTTACTCCGAATATCGGATCGCCTCCATCCAAAATCAGTGTAGTGCTGCCATCGCTGTTTTCCATTTTTTCAATCAGCGAACCTTCTATTGCGAGGACTTTCCCTTCGTAATTCGCCATAGCTTCCGTTTCATTCTCTGAAAATTCGCTGAAAAGCGCAGTGGCTGAAATTTCAGCAGCGGCATCTTGGCTTTCAAGCGTCTCGACCGGTTTATTGTACATGTAATAGCCTATAGCAGCTCCTGCTACCAAGACTAAGGCAAGTATGATGAGAATTGATTTTTTCATTGCGGTTTTGATTTTCTACTGTTCGGGACTATTGTTGTTAACCCATTCCTGAATGGCTTCCATTTCGCAATTGGAAAGGGGCGAGCTCGGCGGCATATCCTGCTGTACGATTGTTCGGTCGGTCAGGTCGCCATTGTCGGCAATGGTTTTGACCTGTGCGTAGGTATCGAGAAACAGTCCGCCGGTAGGGCTTACACCCGTGTGGCAACCTGAAACGGCACAGTTATTCTGAATGATGGCTTCTATCTTGTTGCTGTATGTAATTACCGACAGGGTATCACAGCTTTCGTTTGCGAAAGGATAAAGTTCCTCCTCATTGTCGTAATAGCAGCTTTGGGCTACTGCCATTACCAAAACGAAAATCATTGCTACTCCTACTCGTCTATTCCGGCGCTCCATTCTCTATCCAAATTCTGATTAAATCAATTTCACATTGCGGCAGTTGATTGCTATTGTAAGGCATGTTGGTGACACCGTCTTGGTGTTGAACT
>DATFKV010000218.1:0-4901 GCA_035268465.1 Cryomorphaceae bacterium
TTCGGTGCGAGCCTGGGAGTAGTAGAACTCACCGTGGCTCTTCACTACGTTTTCAATACGCCTTACGATCAATTGGTATGGGACGTAGGTCATCAAGCTTACGGTCATAAAATACTGACCGGTCGAAGAAAGATTTTTGATACCAATCGGAAATACCAAGGGATCAGCGGTTTCCCGAAACGTTCGGAAAGCGAATATGATACATTTGGTGTAGGCCATTCTTCTACTTCCATTTCCGGGGCTTTGGGGATGGCGGTAGCCAGCAGGCTTAAAAAAGAATTTGATCGACAACATATAGCCGTAATCGGTGATGGATCCATGACCGCCGGTTTGGCGTTTGAAGGCCTCAATCACGGTGGGGTAGAGGACACCAATCTTTTGGTAGTACTCAACGATAACTGCATGTCGATCGACCCCAATGTGGGCGCATTAAAAGATTATTTGACTGACATCACCACTTCTCACACGTACAATAAAGTGAAAGATGAGGTATGGCAGTTGCTGGGCAAAATTTCCAAGTTTGGACCAAATGCTCAGGCCATTGCCCAAAAAGTAGAGCACGCGGTGAAGTCTTCCTTGCTCAAGCAGAGCAATATGTTCGAATCATTGAACTTCCGCTACTTCGGACCGGTAGATGGTCACGATGTAAATCACTTGGTAAAAGTGATGGAAGACTTGAGAGATATTCCGGGTCCGAAAATTTTGCACGCCCTTACGGTAAAAGGAAAAGGCTACGAGCACTCCGAGAAAGGTTCGCCAACTATTTGGCACGCTCCGGGACTCTTTAACAAAGAGACGGGTGAAATCATCAAAGTCGTTCCGAAAAGTCCGCAGCCACCCAAGTATCAGGATGTATTCGGACATAGTATCGTGGAGCTTGCCGAAAAGAATGATAAGATAGTTGGGATTACCCCGGCGATGCCGTCTGGTTCCTCTCTCAAAATTATGATGGAGGCCATGCCCGACCGCGCCTTTGATGTGGGGATTGCCGAGCAGCATGCCGTGACATTCTCGGCTGGATTGGCCACCCAAGGCATGATTCCTTTTTGCAATATTTACTCTAGCTTTATGCAGCGCGCCTACGATCAAGTGGTGCACGATGTGGCGCTACAAAACCTGAACGTAGTTTTCTGTTTGGATCGAGCGGGATTTGCCGGAGCCGATGGCCCGACTCATCATGGTTCTTACGATTTGGCCTATTTCCGGGCTATTCCAAATATGATCGTCAGCGCTCCGATGAACGAGAGCGAATTGCGCAATATCATGTACACCGCTCAATTGAAAGAGCACGGTCCGTTTAGCATTCGCTATCCCAGAGGTCAAGGAGTTATGACGGATTGGAAAACTCCGTTTAGAGAAATTAAAATCGGAACGGGGCGCCGTATTCGCAATGGAAGCGATTTGGCCATTTTGAGTATAGGCCATCCCGGAAACTTTGCGGTAAGCGCGGCAGAGAAGTTAGAGCAAGAAGGTCTCGACGTAGCGGTTTACGATATGCGATTTGTCAAGCCCTTGGACGAGATTTTACTTCACGAGGTATTCTCTAAATTCGATAAAGTAATCACCGTAGAAGATGGTTGCCTGATGGGAGGAATGGGAAGCGCAGTGCTTGAATTTATGGTAGACCACGGTTACTCTGCAAAGGTGAAGCGTTTGGGCATTGAAGACAAATGGTTCGAGCACGGAAGTCAGGATCAATTGTATACGGAGGCAGGTTTCAACGTCGCAGACATTGCCGCTACTGCCGAGGAAATGCTGAAGGAGAAGCTACAGAAGTTGAAGCGGCTTTCGGCGGGTTAAACTTTAAATAGTGCCCCCTCTGGTTTTAGGTTCAGAAGAATTCAATCCTATTTTTAGAAATTGCTTCAGGTGGAATGCTACTAAGTAGCAATATGTACTTCATTTCTCCGCTACGAAGGAGATGCCTCCTTCGTCCAACCTGAAAGAAAATTTTATGCCTAAGGTGGTCGCAGGGCGCTTGCCACAACGGAGCTCTACTAATTTCATCTTTACGCTACAAAAGAGATGCCTCCTTCGTGCTGGTATTACAAAGAATTTGATCTAAATCAGGCGAAGCCGGGGCTTTAAATAAGTGGAACTTAAGATTAGGAAAAGCGAGAAATAATGCAACAGAAATGTGTATATTTATACAAAATATACACATGAGGACGAATATAGTCATTGACGATAAGCTGATGAAAGAAGCCCTTAAGCGATCGGGTCTTCCTACCAAGAGAGCTACCATTGAATATGCTCTGGAACTGCTGATCAAGCTCAAGCGTCAAGAATCCATCAAGGATTTTAGAGGAAAATTGCATTGGGAAGGAGACCTCGATGAGATGCGCAGAGACCAATGATACTGGTAGATTCATCGGTGTGGATTGATTATTTTAATGGTGTCAAAAATGATCAAACGGATTTTCTGCACGAAGGACTAGGTGCGCAGACTTTCGCGATAGGAGACTTGATTTTGGTCGAGGTCTTACAAGGGTTCAAGACCGAAAAGGCTTTTAAACAGGCCAATCATTTGTTTAGCGAACTATTTTACTTCGATATGCTTGGCAGGGAAGTAGCCCTTAAAGCAGCCTCAAATTATCGTTTTCTGAGAAAACGAGGGTTCACGATTCGTAAAACAGTAGATGTGATGATTGCGACTTTTTGCATAGTTCATGAAATATCCTTGCTTCACAATGACAAGGATTTCAAGATCGCAGAATCTCAGTTGGATTTGAAGGTAGCCTCTATTTAATTTCCTTCGAAGTTAAACCCGGGCGAGCATAGTATTTAGAGAAAAGACTTAAAATGAAAAAGGGCAGCTGTTTCTAAAACAGATGCCCTTTTTCATATCAGATTGAAAGACCTTAAACAGGCTTAATCTTAAAATCCTCCAAGAATTTCGTAGTAAAGTTTCCTTTTTTAAAGTTCTCGTTCTCGAAGAGTTGAATATGAAAAGGAATCGTTGTTTTCACACCTTCGATAATGTATTCGCTCAAAGCGCGGTGCATCTTCTTGATTGCTTCTTCCCGCGTTTGAGCCACCACAATTAATTTAGAGACCATTGAGTCGTAATTTGGTGGGATGGTATAGCCTGAATAAACGTGGGTGTCAATGCGGACGCCATGGCCTCCCGGCGAGTGATAATCCGTAACCGTTCCGGGATGAGGTCGAAAATCGTTGAATGGGTCTTCCGCGTTGATTCTGCACTGAAAAGAATGCATCTTGGGCTCGTAATTTTGACCACTGATGGGTACCCCGGCAGCAATTTTTATCTGCTCCTTAATCAGGTCAAAATTGATCACCTCTTCCGTAATGGTATGCTCCACCTGAATACGGGTATTCATCTCCATAAAGTAGAAGTTTCGGTGTTTGTCGACCAAAAATTCTACCGTACCGACACCTTCGTAGTTTACCGCTGCCGCTGCTTTTATGGCGGCATCTCCCATCTTCTTCCTTAGGGCTTTGGTCATAAACGGAGAAGGCGTTTCTTCCACCAACTTCTGGTGACGGCGCTGAATGGAACAGTCGCGCTCGCTCATGTGACAGAAAGTACCAAATTGGTCTCCCGCTACTTGAATTTCAATGTGGCGGGGCTCTTCGATGAATTTCTCCATGTAGATGCCGTCGTTGCCAAATGCAGCAGACGCTTCCCTGCGAATGTCATCAAATGCTTTTTGAATGTCTTCGTCTTTCCAGACTACGCGCATTCCTTTACCACCGCCTCCGGCAGTAGCCTTCATCATGACGGGAAGGCCAATTTCTTGAGCCGTCTTTCGGGCGTGGTCACCGTCTTTCAGAAGGCCTTCAGAACCGGGAACACAAGGAACTCCTGCGGCAGCCATGGTGGCTTTAGCGGTAGCTTTATCTCCCATTCCCTCAATTTGCTCGGGAGTGGCGCCAATAAATTTGATGCCATTTTCTCCACAAATTCGAGAAAACTTCGCGTTTTCCGAAAGGAAACCATAACCCGGATGTATAGCATCCGAATTGGTAATTTCCGCTGCAGCGATGATGTTGGGTATCTTCAGGTAAGATTCGGAGCTGGGGGCAGGGCCTATACAAACCGCTTCATCGGCAAATCTTACCGGCAGACTGTCCGCATCGGCTTTGCTGTATACGGCGACCGTTTTGATGCCCATTTCCTTGCAGGTACGAATGACCCTCAAGGCTATTTCGCCTCGATTGGCAATCAGGATCTTCTTAAACATAAGTTTTGTTTTGATTAAGACGGATCGATCAAGAACAAAGGCTGATCGTATTCAACGGGAGTAGCATCGTCTACCAAGACTTTTACTACTTTTCCTTCTACCTCGGCTTCAATCTCATTGAAAAGCTTCATCGCTTCAATGATGCAGACTACTTTGCCTTTTTTCACATCATCACCCACGGAGATAAACGCATCCTTGTCTGGGCTGGACGAGCGATAGAAGGTTCCGATCATCGGAGACTTTACCGTAATGTAGTTTGAATTGTCTTCTTTCTTTTCTTCCTTCTTCTCCTCACTCGGAGCAGGTGCAGCCTGAGGTTGAGGTTGTGCCATTTGTTGTGGATGAGGCGCGGGCATCATCTGAGGCATTGCCATTGGCATTTGCGGTTGCACGTAAGCTTCCGCTTGCTGTGCTCCTGCTTTTCCACGTTTTTTATTGGGGTCAGATTTTATGGTAATCTTAAAATTTGACTGCTCAATTTCTACTTCCGTAACACCGGACCGGGATACGAATTTGATCAAATCTTGTATTTCAGTAAGTTTCATTGGTCAAACTAGTTATTTCGCTAAAGATAAAAATGTTTGATTAGTTGGAGTCGTATGCCCACTTCAGGTATACCGACCCCCAAGTAAAACCACCTCCAAAGGCGGCTAGTATAATATTGTCTCCTTTTTTCAATTTATTCTCCCATTCCCA
>DATFKV010000219.1:0-3598 GCA_035268465.1 Cryomorphaceae bacterium
CACGATACGGGCGTTTAGGGCTGTCAAATCAAGAGCAAAATGTTCTTCTTCGGGATTAATTAATATTGTGGAAGTCAGTTCCGCTGCTTCAGTAAGCAGCTCTCCATTCACTGAAATAACCTTGACCAGTAAGTTGTGTACTTGACCAATCTCCAAATTGCTTATGGGAATGTCCAAAACTGAATGGGTGGCAGATTCGCTGCTTAAAAGACTACCGTTCCAATTGGTAAGACCACTTTCTCCGTTCAATTCCCATTCAAATTCGATGGTAGTTCCTTCCGGTAGATCCATAGAGGTGGTGAATTCAATATCAACACTTGTATCATTCCCTTCGTTTATAATCATGAAAGGATCCGAGACTTCACCTATTGAAATACCCAAGAGAATAATACCCTGTTCGTCATTGAAGTTGGCATGGGGAGAGTTTTTCTCAAGATCCGCAATACTGAACCCTTCAGGCAAGCATAAGAGCAAAAAGGCAAGGCAGGCGATGGTTGTGGTAGAGAAAAAAGATTTCATACTGATTGGTTTAGTTAGCTAAAAATGAAATGGTTGAATATTACTATTGACTACAAGAAGTAGATAAAATTTTGCTCAAATCCTTCAATGCCAGAATCTGGCGCTAAATCAAAACTCAACTCCTTGCCATATGCACTTTTCTAAAAAGGCAGGCATCTGCAAAATGCCCAACTGTCCACATTTAAAGTGCAGACTCCTTTTTTGCACGGATGCTTTGAATTCTTGCGTTTTTGTGTTCTCTACAATTCGCGCGTTAATCTTTTTGATAAGGTTGGATTTCATATTGGACGTCGATTCCGAATCATACTGCTCTTGACTTTCTCGGAAGTAACTATTGCACAATTCATTCAGTTGTTCCCGGTAATACTTGTAGCCATACTTATTTAGGCAATTTGCCAAAATGGCGTCTCGGGGAGTGATATCTAATAGAATGCAGTTTGTGACAAAAAACAAGACCTTGCACGCTACTCTCAGGCTTTGGTTGTGCCTGATATTGATGGTGGCCTTCACATTGCTGAACTCGCTGTGGCCATCCTCTATGGTCCACACATCAAAATGGCGCGTACCGATTTCATCCTTTCCTTTGTTGCTTAGTTTGCAGTTCCTTTTAACGGTCTTGAATCTTTCAGGTGAATTAAATCCCATCCGAAATTCGACTTCGTAATTGTCGGAAAAGGGATTAATTTCCATTCCCATGGTACTGATTACTAGTAAAGTCACTAAGCCAAAACGAATGGTGTGTATCACATCCTCCGGATGATAGAGTTCATAATCGTCATCCATGCCGCAAATTCGTGCGAGCGTTAAATCATCAGGAGATGGTACTTCGAGCAGTCCGGAAACTTTAGAGTGTACTCGCAGGTATTGCATAGTTTGGGCATCACCCAGAACGGTGAACTGGTTCGTATCGGCAACTTCTTTATCGTATTGAACTAAAATTTCTTCTTCTGATAGATCTGTAAGACTCAGCTTCCGAAGCGATGACGACTCAAAAGACTGTACCATCATATCCGGTTCGCTAATCGGAAAAACGTATTTCTTCTCAAGCGTTTCTAGCTGATGCATTAAATGAGAGAGGCTATTATGGTTTAAACCTGCCTCATTAAATGTATCTGTATGAAAAAGCTTGTGGAGGACTTCACTCCAGTTTGGGAACTTTGGTTGCGGTTTGTTCAAAAGGTACTCTTTAGTAGAGAGGTTGTGGTTAGTGATATTAATCAGGACAAAGCCTTTGGCTAAACTATCTATATATTTGAAAGTTAGCTCATTCCCGATATTCAGAAAAAAAATGAACACTGATAATCAGTGATTTAGTCTTAAGGAATATTTGCATCGAAGGAGCTTTTTTAGGTATTCTGACTATATTTCGAAACAACCAAAAGCTAACCATATCGACCTCAGAATGGCTGAATTAAGGCTTTACAGTCTCCCACGCGAGCAGCTTGATCATTTCCGTAAGCGATTGAACGAATCTTGTTCCGCTCCAAAAAAGGACTTGAGTTTCTACAATTCTTACTTGGGAAGTTATTCTGATCTGCTGGCGGAAATATCAATTGTTATCAAAGGCAAAGAGGATTCCAGTATAAGTGAGAACATACTTCGAAAGCTGTATCACGATACCGGCGAGCTGGAGGTCGCAAATTTTAATGTAGCTTACCTCAATGCTTTTGCACTTTTCTGTTCCAACGGTGAGCTTAGCTATCAAGAGTATTTGCAGGTGTATATCGCCGGTCATAACGCCGATGAAGATTTGGAAAAACCCGACACCGAAGGAGACACCGTTGGCTTAGATTATTTCCCCCTGAATTTATACAAGGCCGTCATACCGTCCGCAATTATTTCCTTCTTCATCGCTCAAACATTTCAGAGTTTTAGCGGCTTCGGCAATTACGAATTTTCTCTGTTTAATAAATTGTCTCCGGCTATCTTCGGGTTCTGTATATTCCTATTGCTCATGTCAGCACTCTTGTGCAATATTTGGATAATCCTTGATAAAAGAAGAATTGGTAGGGTAACCAGGTCGTTCTTCATCGTTTTCGCTTTCATCTTTTTGTATTATTCGCGGTCAATGTTCTCCAGAGATTCCTTTGTCGTTCAGGGATCAACGAGTAAGGCTTTTATAGGTACGCCCGACTTTGAATCAATCGGTGTGGCTTTGGCCATGATTATGAGTGCTTACATGATGAAATCTAAACTATCTTCAAAGCAGAAGTTGAATTGGTACAATGCGCTTCAAATTGGCTTTATCGGAAGCTTATCCTTTTTTGCTGTCTACTTGCTGTTCCGCTTGCTCTTAGGTTTTGAAGTGATTGTTAAAGATGAGTATTGGATTTCTGAATTTCTATTGACATTTGACTTTCCTCACCCGGAGCGGATAGGGCTGGTGTTTATAATGATTTTCTTGTTTGTTTTATTCTACGTGGTCTTCGCCGGAAGGAAGAAGGGCATAACTGAGTAAATACGTCATACCACTTCACTTTTAACCCATTTCTAAATCCTTAACATCCATCAATTGGATTTTCTGTTAATTTTAGACTAACCTAAAAAACCGTTTCAAGATGAAAACCTCCGCAGTCCTTCTCGCTTTGTTCTTTTCTGTTTCAAACTTCGCTATCGGTCAAGTCTACGATGTGGTTTCACCTTTCGGCGAATACCAAGAAAGTTGGGCTTTGGTTGAGTTAGATGGTTACCTTGGGTTCATCGAGCAATCGGGAGAGGAGATTGTCAAACCGAAATACGATAGAATCGGAGAATTCGGCGAGTATCAATCCGATTGGGCCCTAATTGAAATTGATGGACTTCTGGGATTTATTGATAAAACAGGGGTAGAGGTGGTAAAGCCACGGTACGATAAGATCGACGAATTCGGGGAGTATCAGCCCGAATGGGCTTTGGTGGAGCTGAATGGTTTGTTGGGATTTCTCGACGACCATGGCACCGAAGTAGTCAAACCGCAATACGACAAGATTTCAAGTTTCGGGGAGTATCAATCTGAATGGGCTTTGGTAGAATTGGATGGCCTGGTTGGATTTCTCACAGCCAGAGGAGAAGAGATCGTCACCCCAATGTACGATCAGGT
>DATFKV010000220.1:0-9276 GCA_035268465.1 Cryomorphaceae bacterium
AACGGCGATATCGTAACGCCGGTGAATGATGCGAACACCATCAAATTGACGGTGACTTCCGGAGGAGATGTTTTCGCCAACCAAGCCCAGGTAGAAATTCCCGATTTAACTGTTGACAATGGGGTAGTTCACGCCATTGATGCGGTGATTCTGAGCGATGAAACGGTGGTAGATGTGGCTTTAGACAATGATTTCACATCGTTGACGGCTGCCGTAATTACCGCAGAGTTACTTCCCGTGTTAACCGATCCATTGGCAGAATACACGGTCTTTGCGCCAAGCAACAGTGCATTTGAAGCTTTGGCAACAGCATTGGGAACGGACATCGATGGTCTACTCGCTGATCCGGCTCTAGGTGATATTTTGACATATCATGTTTTGCCGTTTGAGCTAATGGCTTCAATGATCAGCAATGGCGATATTGAAACACCAGTCAACAATGTCAATACCATCAAATTGACGGTAACTTCCGGAGGAGATGTTTTCGCCAACCAAGCGCAGGTAGAAATTCCCGATTTAACTGTTGACAATGGGGTAGTTCACGCCATTGATGCGGTGATTCTGAGCGATGAAACGGTGGCAGATATTGCCATAGATAATGAGTTTACTACATTGACAGCTGCAGTAATAGCGGCTGAACTACTTCCTGCTCTGACTGATCCATTTGCAGAATTAACGGTATTTGCACCAACCAATGCAGCATTCGACGACTTGGCTACCGAGCTTGGTTTGACGCTCGAAGAAATTCTGGCACTTCCAAATCTTGGCGACATTCTTTTGTATCATGTCGTTGGCGAAACCCTTTTGGCCGCTGACTTAGAGAATGGTGAAATCACCATGCTCAACGGCGAAAATGCATTGGTAGACTTGAGTGATGGTGTGGCTATAAACAATGCCACGGTAGATGGTCCTGATAATATTGCCGACAATGGTGTGGTTCATATTATTGACGCTGTGTTGAGTCAGGACTTCCTGTCCGTGGACGATCTTCAGGTGGTAAACATTGACATTTATCCAAACCCTACAGTTGATTTCTTGAGAATTGAAAATTTCGAAAGTGGAAATTACTCTGTTTTCGATATCACTGGTTCTTTGGTAAAACAGGGCGTTGTAAACGGAACGCGAGAGATTAATTTGTCCGATTTAGAGACAGGAGTATACATTATCAATATCCTGAACGACACGGAAAAAGCAAGTTCACGTTTTGTAAAAATGTAATGGGACTTCACAAAGTTGATGATGGATCACCTTTTAGAAAGTGATTCTTTGAAAAACGATAAACCCGTGGGCAACATCCACGGGTTTTTTTTATTTGCATTGGTTATGGTCATAACGCCGTAATAAAAGTACCGCTAAGCCGACTTAGTCATTTCTTTTAGCTCTACCCTCTGCAGACCGATTCAGTCCCGAAGCTTGACAGTCCGCCAATCCATCCCTTTCTGAGCCTCCTTTTTCCTCGTGTATTGGGAGAACATTTGGATTTAGTACCTCCTTCATATATCTAATTATTCTTGAAGCGTTACATCTCGTATTTTTTGTCCTTTGGGAGGAGAAGGAGTGAAGGTAGCCGGGAATGATTTGAATCTTAATGCATAGCCCGCAATTCCTTATACTTGTTAGCGAATTCAACAAATGGGGTAGAGGCCTTGCCCTTATCCATTTGTTATCTGTCAAGAAAAATAAAATTGAAGAAGTTGTCTATGGAACGAATTGTAATTGTGGGATACAGACCGCTACCGGGGAAAGAATCAGAATTAAATAATCTGATGCGAAATCATTGGGACATTTTAAACAGAGAAGGTTTGGTTTCTGACAGGAAGTCAATTATATGCCGGTCGCTTGACGGTACGATAATTGAAATATTCGGATGGAAATCAAAGGAAGCAATTGAACAGTCTCATTCGAATGAAACCGTACAGAAAATGTGGACGGAATACTCAAAAGTTTGTGAATTCGTACCCATCAGCAGTGTAGATGAGAGTCTTCGATTATTCTCGGAATTCGATCCGGTAGATTTTGATTCATTCAAGAATGTCTGAGACACCAATGAATAGACTAATTCCGATACTCTTAATGAGTCTGATGCTGCATTCTTGTGCATTCAACAATATGTTCCTGCAGCCTGACAAAATTCCAAAAGACGCAAAGAAGGCAACCCTGATTGACCACCAAGGAAAAGACACACTGATCATCCATTTCGGAGAAAACCATCAACCAACCTTCACTGACAGCAACGGAGATCCTGCAAAATTGGGCTACACCGTAAAAAATGCGCTGTTTAAGAATTCAATTGGTAATCAGCTTAATGGCTGGATCATTTCACCAAAAGAAGATTACAACGGTACGACGGTGCTGTTTTTACACGGGAATGCAGGCAACATAGTCACACAGTTTACCGGAGTCCTACCTCTTGTCAGACAAGGTTTCGAAATACTCTTTTTTGATTATAGCGGTTTCGGATTTTCGGAAGGAAAAGCAACCCGAGAAAATGTCTTGCTCGATGCAACGGCTGCTTTGGAATACCTTTTAAAACAGCAGAACTCAAGTTATGAGCACTTAATCATTTATGGGCAATCTCTCGGTGGTCATTTAGCCACAAAAATTGCTGCTCAAAATGAAGCTGATATCGACGCACTCGTTGTAGAAGGTGCTTTTTCCTCTCACAAAGACATAGCAGCCGAAACGGCAGGAATATTCGGGAGAATTTTAGTAGCTGAAAAGTACAGTGGATTAAAGGCAATTCAAGACTTCCAAAAGCCGGTTCTGATCATACACAGCACCGAAGACGAGACCGTTCCATTTGAACAGGGAAAAAAATTGTTTGACTACGCAAATGAACCCAAGACCTTCTATGAAATCGAGAAGTGCCATATATGTGGACCATTGTTTTATTCAGATGAGATTGCCTCTAAAATCAACGAAATGCTAGGGCAAACTGATCAGTAACCATGTACTTAGAAAAAAGAAAATGAAGTAATTTCTTATCCTTTCCGGCGGAACCGTACTACCCGGCCGGGCTAAAGCGAGCTCATAGTCTCCATGCTCCCTGCTCTTTGCGAGCATAGTGTGGTAGGATTTGAGACTATGCTGTTAGTCTTCAATCACTTTTTCTCTCTTTTTTGGCCAAACGTTTCAATAAAAGGATACTCCATGCCTGAAATGCCTTTTGAGGATTTATTTCTATATTCCGTATTCATAACCAAACCTATGAGAACCCGTCGTTTATGCCTGCTGTTTTTCTGCTTTTGGGCGGGTAGTCTTTCGCTGGTCGCTCAGGAAAATCAAGGGTCGGAGTCTGATTCACATCAAGAGGAGCGAGGACTACCATTCATTGAGCATTATTCTCCCGATGAGTACGAAGCACTGACCCAAAACTGGGGCGCCGTGCAGGACAGCCTGGGCCTGCTGTACTTTGCCAATGGCGGGGGTGTGCTGATTTATAATGGTGTGACTTGGGAGTTGATTGAATTGCCTGATAAAACCCATACAAAGTGCATCGCGATAGACGAGCAGAATCGTGTTTACATAGGTGCTTCAAGCGAATTCGGGTATATCGAACCCGATGAACGAGGGCAGTTCCAATATGTATCACTATCGGATATGTTGCCTGAAGCAGATCGATCTTTTACGAATATATGGAAAGCCCTCATTGCCGATGATGGAGTCTATTTCTGGAGCCGAGAGGCGATTTTCAGATGGGACAATGAGAAGTTAAAAATCTGGAAGTCAGAAGCAAGCGAATTTCGTTTTTCTTTCGTCGTGAAAGATAAGTTTTACGTCATGCACGACTCGAAAGGCATAATGAGCATGGAAAACGACAATCTGGAACTGATCCCAAATGGCGAGTTTTATGTGAAGAAAGGAGTAACGGTCATGCTTCCATACCCCGGAGATAGATTGCTCATAGGCACTTTAAAGGGCTTTTTCATTCATGGCGATACCGCGGTGGTGCCCTTCTCAAACGAGGTTGAAGACTATTTACTCGAAAGTTTTCCCTACTGCGGCATCGTGCTGAACGACGGAACATTTGCCATAGCCACCCTGAATGCGGGATTGGTCGTGATTGATCACCGTGGGAAATTAAAAACCATACTTAATAAAAGTGGGTATTTAGGTTCGAATGAAATTTACCACCTGTTTCAAGATGAGGCGGGTATACTTTGGGCTTCTTTGGGAAATGGTATTGCCAAAATAGAGTATCCTTCTCCTTTTACAAACTTTAAGCACCTCAACGGAGAATTCAGGGTTTTTGCACTTGCCCGCTATCAGGGTAAAATCTACGCAGGCACGGATATCGGACTCTTTGAGCTGAAGACGAATAAATCGGAAAATGCAGAGTTCCAACGCGTATTTGAGATGAACATGCGCATTTGGGATTTTATGGTTTTAGAAGACCGCTTGCTGGTGGGCGGTACAGGAGGAATATTTGAAATAAAGGATGGTGAAAAGAGACACATCCCCACCGATAACGTTTCAAAATTCTTGAGATCTCCGCTGGATTCCAATCGGGTTTTTTTAACCACGGCGCGTGGGTTTGAGTCTATTTATTTAGAAGAAGGCGAATGGATTAAAGAGGGGCCGGTAGTAGATATTCAAAGAGATACATATTCCCTTTTGGTAGAAGAAACGGGAAACATTTGGCTCGAAACAAGCGAAGACTGGATCTGGCGGATCAGTTTTGAAAATCAGGAAAATGCACGCCATTTAGCTGATCCGGTGCTTGAAAAATTCGGTTCTGAAGACGGATTACCCGGCGAAAGAGTTCTGTTTGTAAATTTTAACGGAGACATCTATTGTACTCCGCATCAATATGGAAAGACTTCGTATCGTTTTAATCCGGAAAACAGCACCTTCTCAAAAGACACTTTACTTCACAAACTCTTTAAAACCGAGTATAAACACGTACGACTAAATGTGGTGAATAATGAGGGAAATGTTTTGTTCAGCACATTTGATCCGGAGGGGTTATCTCAAAATTATATAGCTTGGAAACTGCCCGATGGCAGCTACAGGGTTGAGGAATTAAAGGTGAGCCGAATAGCAGGTGACAACGAAATAGCCGCTCACATTGATGCCGACGAAAGAGTAATTTGGTACGGAGGAAACAAGGGAATATACCGACATGATCTCGATCTAAAAATGATCGATAATAGTGGAACGTTTGCTGTGATCAATAAAGTGACTTACGACACCGACTCCATGCTTATTTCAGGTCCTTATCACAATACCCGTGTTTCGCTGCCACACTCCAATAAGATGCTTAGAGTGGCCTATAGCAGTACCGACTATTACAGCGAAAAGGACCGAGTTTATCAATACCATTTAGTAGGCTTTGATGACACGTGGTCCGACTGGACCACCGAAACTCAGAAAGACTACACCAATCTTTCTGAAGGCAGCTATGCGTTTAAGGTGCGTGCAAAGAATATCTTCGGCCAAGTCAGTTCCGAAAGCAGCTTTGCCTTTCAAATACTTCCACCGTGGCACCGCACGTGGTGGGCTTATTTAATCTATGCTTTGATGGTTGTTTTCGTCTTTTTCGGAGTGAACTATTGGAGAACCAAGCAGCTTCGAAATAAAAACCTCGCCTTGGAAGCGGTAGTAGGAGAACGCACGGAGGCCATAGTGGCCAAAAACGCTGAATTGGAAGCCAAGACACGACAGCTACGCGAGCAAACGGATCAGCTCAAGGAGCTCGATCGGATGAAAACACGCCTTTTTGCGAACATTTCTCACGAGTTCAGAACCCCCCTTACTTTGATCAAAGGTCCGATTGAGCTCGCCGAAGAATCGCCCGAAAAACCGATGCCCTTAGCCAGCATTAAAATGGTAAGACGTAATGCGAGTCGCTTATTGAAATTGGTCAACCAACTACTCGATTTGTCCAAAATAGATGCGGGCAACTTAAAGGCAGAGCCCTCAGAAGGAAATACCTTTAAATGCCTCAGGGCAGCGGCATCTTCCTTTAGCTCGCATGCAGCACAGAGAAATATGGATTACCACATCAAAATCCCCGCACGAACTTTATGGGCCTCTTTCGATCGGGATAAATTGGAGAAAATAGTGTACAACCTGCTCAGCAATGCTTTCAAATTTACTTCAGACAATGACTCCGTGGTTTTCTCTGCATCTTATGTCCACGGGCAATTGCTTTTGGAAGTCAAAGACACCGGGCATGGCATACCGACAGACCGTCTGAACAAAGTGTTTGATCGGTTTTATCAAGTAGACGACAGCTTTACCAAAGAAAAAGAAGGTACGGGAATCGGGCTCGCCCTCACCAAAGAACTGGTAGAGTTAATGGGCGGGGAAATCTTTGTGGAAAGTGAACTTGGAGAAGGTACCCTCTTTAAGGTCATCATTCCCCTCGAAGAAATTATTCCCCCTCAGGGAGAAATCGACGCTGATTATTCTCTTCAAGAAAATGATTTTGGAGTCCCCGTCACAACTCGCACAGTGGATCAGTCCAATGCTCAAAAAACCGTCCTCATTATTGAAGACCACATTGACATGCGCGACTTCATTCGTCAGCAACTGGCAGATGAGTACCGCATCATAGAAGCTTTTAATGGTAAAGACGGCCTGGAAAAAGCCAATAGCCACCCCCCCGATCTGATCATCACCGATCTGATGATGCCTCAAATAGATGGGCTTACCTTGTGTAAGAAGCTGAAATTGAACATACATACCAGCCATATTCCCGTCATTATGCTCACGGCAAAGGCCGGTGTAGAAAACAAGATTGAAGGCCTCGAAACAGGTGCTGACGACTATTTGACCAAACCCTTTCACACTGCGGAATTGCAGGTAAGGGTCAGGAATCTGATTCGCCAACGCGAGAACTTGAAGGAATTGTTTACCAAAAGCAATTACGTGCACCCCAAGGAGGTGACTGTAAATTCTATGGATGAACGGTTTTTGCAAAAAACACTCGACCTCTTTGAAGAGAAATACGCTGATCCCGACTTTGGCACAGCCGAAATGCAAGAAGCACTGGCTATGAGCAAAGCTCAATTGCACCGAAAGTTCAAAGCCATCACTTCTCAAACTCCCGGCGAACTCCTGCGAAACTTCCGCCTGAAGCGGGCCGCGCAAATTCTGGAACAAGAAGGCGAAAATGTCACTCAAGTGGCTTATGCCGTTGGTTTCAATAACCTGTCTTACTTCGCCAAATGCTTCAAAGCCCTCTATGGGGTTTCTCCTTCCGCTTTCGCTAAAAAAGCGAAGTGAAAACCCCTGAAATCCCGCATTCCGACTTAATGTTTTCAGCGTATTCACACGGTTGAGACTATAGTGTCAGGAAATGACACTCTGCTATTAGCCCGTCGAGATGACTCCCGATACTTTTGAATCGTCAGGACATATCTATCACACGGTGATTTCTATGGTTTCCCTGATTCTTAATCAATAATTAACCCGCGGAGCTGCCATAACCAAAAACACATCGGCATAGTCGCACAAAACCAATTCCCATGAAAACTAAAAGTCTTTTCAAAAGAGGTGCTCGAGCCATCTCAATCATTGCGGCCGCAGTGGCGTTGTCTTTCTCGGTCGAGGTAAAAGCCCAAACCATTGACATCGGGCCAAATCAATACGCCTTTCAATTTACTCAAAACCCCAATTACGGATTGTTCTTTAATTCAACGGGGAGTCAATATGAGTTTCGCAGTGGAACTGCTACTCCCATCTTTGCATTCAATGCCAACAATGGTGACCTGACGAGCAATTTGAGATTTGCCTCGGGAAGTGATTATTTGGTACCCAATAATACCTATGCCTTCAGGTCAGCGGCCAATCCCAATTTCGGCTTATTCTTTAATGGCAACAATCTGCGTTATGAGTTCAGAGGGTCCACGGGAAATTCGTTGTTTCAAGTAAATGCGACTAACGGAAATCTCGAAACCTCAGGTACCGTGAGTGCAGCGGGTGGTTCTTCCACACAATGGAATCAAGCCCATGCCTGGGGGGACCATGCCACTGCCGGTTATATCAACGCAGAGGTTGACCCAAGTATAGATGCCATGGAGTTATCTGACATACCGCGGTGGGATGGCAGCAAACTGAGTGAATCGGCTATTACCGCGACCACTTCAACTGCAAGGATCACCGGGTCTCCGAGCGGCTTTGTGTTTCCGGGATCACCGGAAGGTAGCACAGGAAACCTTCTCCGCTTGGAAAACCCGGGGGCCTCATCGGGCACCATAGGATTAACCGATGAATCGCGTCTGGCATTTTCGAAAGCCGGTGTGGTGATCGGTCAGATAGCCACCGTTGAAAACAACATGCGATTTGCTGCTACGGACAATGGCAACATTGCGCTCAGAACAGGCGGCAGCGACCGAATGACCATGCTTCCAAACGGCGATGTCGGGCTGGGTCTGACAGATCCATCTCATCGACTTCACGTAAGTGGCACCATCAGGGCTACTACCGGCTCTTATGCCATCAGAGGTACAAAGACGGGCAGCGGCACCTTCCCCGGGGTATGGGGCGAAACGGAGTCTACATCATCAGGAGCATCAGGTGTGCGCGGATTTGTGACCAGTACAAGTCCGGGAGGAAATTCTGCCGGTGTGTACGGCTTCAATGCCGGTACGGGAACCCAAGGAATAGGGGTGAGAGGAGTGCATGATGGCAATGGCTGGGGTGTATCCGGCGAAACCAAAGGCGGAAGAGGTGTTTATGGCAATGCTGAAGGAACATCCGGCGGAACGTCTTATGGCGTTTTCGGTCGTGCCGGAGGTAGCGGCGGTATACGCATCGGGGTGTACGGTACAGCGTTCGGAGGCACGAGAAATTGGGCGGGTTACTTTGCCGGAGCGACCTATGTAAGCGGCGACCTACGAGTGGGTACCATCGACGGTGCTGCAGGCTACAAAGTGTCCGTAAACGGAAATATGATTTGCAACGAGTTGCGGGTCCAACTTACAGGCAACTGGCCCGACTACGTTTTCGACGAAAGTTACGATAGGCTCAGCCTCGATGAGCTCGGAGATTTTATCAAAACTGAAAAGCACCTGCCCAACGTTCCTTCAGCGGCAGAACTGGAAGAGCAAGGTGGAGTTGACCTTGGTGAGATGCAACGACTGACCATCGAAAAGGTGGAGGAACTTACGCTCTACCTGCTTGAGCTCAAAGAAAGCAATGATACCCTGAACGAAAAGAGCGAAGCATTGCAAGCAGAAAATGAAGCGCTCCGTGCGCGAATTGAAGCACTTGAAAAATAGGATAGCCATGAAGACACACTATAAAAATCCGCGAATACGAGCGGGAAAC
>DATFKV010000221.1:0-3556 GCA_035268465.1 Cryomorphaceae bacterium
CCGCAGATTCATTGGTGATTGATTCTGAAGCAATGGGTGGCCTTCTGCCCCATATCTTCAATTGGGTAGACATTGGTCTCGAGGAAGACGGTTCCGCAATTTTAGTTCCCTTACCCCAAGACGAGCAAGAATACGTGATAGAAATAACCGATCAATGTGAGTTTGTTTATACTTACGATACCATTGTAGTCACCAACTCGGTGCCACCACCATTGGACGCGTCGATCGATCCTTTTGCAGATCCTACCTGTCCCAATGAGCCTGTAGACTTAGAATCCACCGTTCTCAACGGTAATCCGTCCTACAGCTACATTTGGACTGATTCTCGCGGAAATACCTACGGCGGGGTTGACAACATTACCACTGAGGATATTAACCCCGTAGCTATTGGTTTTACTCAAACCTTGGACGTTGTTCTTACCGTGATTGACTCTTGCGGAACCACTTTGACAGATTCGGTTGTGGTCAATTATCCCGTTTATGATACTCTGGCGGTAACATTTGGCCCTTTGGTAGACAACTGTCCTGAGGGTCCCGTGGAGCTCGACGCCGAAACTTCAGGTGGCGCGGGAGACTTAACTTATCTGTGGGCTATCCCTGAGGGGGAGTCTACGTTCACCTCAGGATTTGGAGCTAGCACCCAAACCACCTATATAGATGCCGGAAGTGGCTTTAATACGTTCACTTTACTCGTTCAAGATCGTTGCAATCGGCTGGGGCAAGACATGTTCCTGGGCGAGGAGAACGGTGAGCTGCTCTATACCGGTCGAGATACTGAAGAAATTCGAATACCTTACATTAATTTAGATCCTTTGCCCAATGTCATCACGCCAAACGGCGACGGACAAAATGAAGTCTTCGTGATCCCCGGCATCAATGCATTCGAAAATGCCAGCGTGTTGATTTATGACCGCTGGGGTAAGTTAATTTACGAGAATAGCAGTTATGATGCGGGTACCGGCGAAGCTACCGTCTCTCAAGGCTTCTCGGCCGATGGGTTTTCGGATGGTACTTACTTTTACATTGTCAATATTGATAGTGGAGAATGCACGACGCAAGGAAACCTGGAAGTAATAGGAGGGAGCGAGTAGAAGAAATGCCTTAAGAAAGCGGAAGTGAAACGGTGAAACGCGCACCTTTCAGATTTCCGTCAGAGATGGTAATTTTCCCCTGATGCAGCGTCACTAATTCTTTAACGATAAATAAACCGAGACCCGTTCCTTTTTTGGAGCGGGTTTCTTCATTTCCCATCCGGTAGAATTTCTCAAAAATCTTTTTTTGTTCTTGGGGTGGTATGCCTCTACCATTATCCTCTACTGAGAGCAGTACCCGTTCCTTCTCCTTTTTCAAGGAAACGTAGATTCCCTTGCTGTCGCCATATTTAAAAGCATTTTCAATTAGATTTACCAAAATCGACTCGTAAGCGTTCCCGTCTACATTCAATGTCAATCCGGGCTCTATTTCCCGATTGATCATGCCCGGATTTCCCAAAGCAATTTCAGTTTCTTGACAAATCGAGTCTGTTTTTTCTGAAATATTAATCGGGTTTAAGTGCAGGGGGTGTTGGCCGCTTTCTATGCGGGTGGCTAAGAGTACATTATCAATTAAATTGTGCAGCCTTTCGGTATTGGCCAGAGCGCTTTTCTCCAAAGGCTCCCGTTGATCAGAGCTTAAATTCTTTCTTTTCTGAAGGGTCTGAATACCTAACTTTATCGCGGCCAAGGGAGTTTTTAGCTCGTGCGTAATGGATAGCAGAAAGTTTCTTTGCTGCCTTACCAGAGTGATTTCCTTGCGAATGGTGCGCTGCATGATATAAATTCCTCCCAAAAGAAAAGTAAGAAAAACGGCCCCTTCACCGAGAACCATCCAAATTTTCAGATTTACGGTATCAGCGCCTTGAGAGGAATAGTAAAGCTTATTTAAATCGATGAGAAGATAAGCCCACCACGCAAACTGCACCAAGATGTAGAGGGTGAGAATGTAGAACAGAAGTGAAACGCGGCGGTCATTTGACACCTTTGCCATAAGCTGCAGTCTAGAGAGAAAGCATCTTTTTGAGATAGTACTTTCGCCTGGTCATTTTTTTGTCGCTCTCATTTTCAATGGCCACAATCTCCCACTCGCGTTCTGCCAAATAATTGATCAGGTCAATTTCAGATTTCACCGAAAATTTCGTTCGAGTCAGTTTGAGCAGTTCAGGAAACTGCATGGTGGATGCTTTGGTGGCAACCTCTCTGGTGCTCTCGTCAAGGCTGATCTGCATAAAATCACTTCCGCCTTCGGACTCTGTTCTCAGGATGGCATAAACCGCCATTTTGTTTTCTTTTTCTTCTGCTCGTTCTTTCTCCAAGGCTTCTTGACTCACGTATTTTTCTTTGGCTTCTTTTGGCATTTTAACCTTTTGAGAATAGGCGAAAACAGTTGTAGCCATGAATAAGGCGAGTAGAATAGTATGCTTCATGTTTGTACTTTTTTTTCAAATATACGAATACAGTATGCCTTGAGTCCGCTCCTATTTCATTTTTAAATACATTTGGCGTTCGCCTAAAAAATGATTCGTTTTCTACTAAATACTCTTCCGCGGCCCGTGCTGATTCGACTCAGCTACGCTTTTCGTTTGGTTGCTCCGGTTTTATACCCGGGAAAAAACGTGGAATGTCCTGTGTGTAAGCACTCTTTCGGCAAGTTTTTATCCTACGGATCCAAAACGGCCTTGCGTCCCAACGTACTCTGTCCTCACTGCCTTTCATTGGAGAGGCACCGTTTGCTCTGGCTCTACCTCAATCAGAAGACAAATTTTTTCAGGGATAATTTGGACGTGTTGCACGTAGCTCCCGAACAGTGTTTTTACGGCAGGTTCAAAAAACTCAAGAACATCAATTATTTTACGGGAGATTTGGAATCTCCTTTGGCGGAATACCACTTTGATTTGCATGACATTCCTTTCGACGATAACAAGTTCGACGTGATTATTTGCAATCATGTGATGGAGCACGTCGAGGATGACTTGCAATGCATGCGCGAGTTATACCGCGTTTTGAAACCGGGAGGATGGGCCATTATGCAAGTTCCGATTGACTACTCTCGCGATGAGACTTACGAGGATGACTCAATCGTAACGCCCGAAGATCGGGAGAAGCACTATTGGCAAAAAGATCATGTAAGGCTCTACGGCACGGACTACCCCGAAAGATTGTCGCGGGCCGGATTTAGCGTCAAGCGAGATCATTATGTACAAGAGATTAATCCTGAGCTTCAAGAGAAGTTCAGACTGCAAAAAGAAGAAGTGATATATTATTTGAGCAAATAAAAAGGGACTCAATTATTGAGTCCCTTTGTTTGCTGTGGTGATGGACGGAATCGAACCGCCGACACAAGGATTTTCAGTCCTTTGCTCTACCGACTGAGCTACATCACCCGCTAAGCAGGGCGCAAATATAAAGGATATTTTGAAAAAGTGAACAAAGAGGCACAGAAACAAAAATCGGATGTGGTAATTGACGTTGGCAATACCCGTATGAAGGTGGCGCTTTTCACTGATTCAAAGCTGGATGGA
>DATFKV010000222.1:0-2053 GCA_035268465.1 Cryomorphaceae bacterium
ACTCAATAAATTGCCCAATGCGATGTATGCTTGGCGACTGTTCCAGTTGAAGAGTTCTGCTTCATCCATGCGGCTCACATAGGTCATGGTACTAGCTATTCTTCTTTGAATCTGCTCTTCTGATCGTCCTTTGAGTTCGCCTTCCAAGCGAGCAAAATCTTCGATATATTCATTATCCACTTTGGTCTTAGCCGCAAAAACTATCAATTCTGAAGCATCCGTAATCTGGTTCTGCGCGTGCGAGTGCTCCTTTAGCCTTTCTCTAGTTTTCGGATGCTTCACATGAATGAACTCATAAGGCTGTAAGCCCATACTGGAGGCACTCAACTGAAGCACTTCGAGCAGAGTCTCAACCTGATCCTTTCTTAACTTTCGATCGGGATCAAATTTTTTGGTGGCGTACCGCCAGTTTAAGGCTGAAATCACTTCCTCTCCCGTCAATCGTTCTATTGTGCTTTCCATATTCTCGTCTATTTTTATTCTTCTATTAAAATGCCCATCTTTCCCTGATTGTAATCGCGGATCGACTCCATTATTTCTGTTTGCGTATTCATGACAAATGGTCCGTAAGTGGCCAAAGGTTCCTTCAATGCCTTACCCAAAAGAAACAATACCAAGGAACCGGCTTCCAATTCAATCTCCAACCCACTTCCTTCCATGCTCAATCTGTAAAAGCTCTTCTCTTCAATGAGGCCGTGACCTTTAACCGATCCCTTGCCTCTTATGAGGTAGAAGCCTCCGTCCATTCCCACGGGGAGATTAAGCTTTCCCGTTTGCTTTTTTTCTGCTCTTAGCGCTGCCAGAAAAACGGGAAAAGGAGGATTGGCTTTTCCCTTGCTTCCGTTGTACTCGCCCGCGATCAAATCCAAGCTCAACCCTTCAGCTATCTCAACAGAATTCATATCCTCAGCCTGAATACCGAGGTAGCTTGGCGTTTCCAATTTATTGGCTTGGGGAAGATTGATCCACAATTGGATCACCTCTGCCGTGCCACCTGTCTTCGCCAGCTCGGCTGAAGGTCGCTCGCTGTGAACGATTCCCCTACCGGCACTCAACCACTGGGCACCTCCCTGTTTAACCACCGATGAGTTTCCGAAAGAATCTCGGTGGTGAAGCTCTCCGTCGATAACGTATGTCACGGGCATAAACCCCCTGTGAGGGTGCGGCCCTACCCCTGCGTGAAGAGGATTGACTCCTTCTTCCACTTTTATAAAACTATGGTGAAACAGTAAAAAGGGATCTATCTGCTCAATTCGACCGGTGGGAAATGGTTGATATACGGGCATCCCTCCCATATCTACTTCAAAAGCAGGTAATGTCTGATTAATTTTTTTGGACTCCATCATATCTTAGTTCAATGGTACTTCTATTAATAATAGCTCTGCATTCGCTTTTGCCTTTATTTTAAAACTTTCAGTCTCGGAAATGCCGATTCCATCTCGTTTGTTCAATGCTTCACCAGCGATTGACACGTCTCCCTGCAGAACAAACACATACACGCCATTCCCGGCTCCTTTCATGGTGTAAGTCAGTTCTGTTCCCTCCGTCAAATCGGTCAGATGCATGTAGGCATTCTGATTGATTTTAACTCCTGCACCAGACGATTCCAGCGGTGATACAATCTCTTGAAATTGATCCTTTCTTTCGTTGGGGTCAAAGGTCTTTTGATCGTATCGCGGTGCGATATCCTTGTACTTTGGAAATATCCAGAGCTGCAAGAAATTAACCGGTTCATCCGCATTCTTGTTGTACTCGCTGTGATAAAGACCTGTACCTGCCGACATCAGCTGAACGTCATTTTTGCGGATAACGCCGCCTGCACCCATGCTATCCGCATGTTCCAATTCTCCTTCCAACGGAATGCTGATAATCTCCATATTCTCGTGCGGATGTTTTCCAAACCCATTTCCGCCGGTTACAATATCATCGTTCAAAACCCTGAGCATTCCGAATTGAACGCGTTCGGGATTGAAATAACTCGCAAAACTGAAACTGTGATGGGTATTGAGCCACCCATGGTCAGCATGTCCTCGGGTGTTGGCTTTGTGAATAA
>DATFKV010000223.1:0-6569 GCA_035268465.1 Cryomorphaceae bacterium
CTCTCGAGTAGGCGAAATTATCGCCGGGGAAGTTTACCAAGTGTGGAAGCGAGAAATTCTTTTGCTTGACGACGAGGGGAATGAATTGATCTTGCCGAAGTCGGAGCAAATTCCCAGCGACTATTTTAAGAAAGGAGACACAGTTAGGGCCGTAGTAGCTAAAGTGGAAATGCGCAATAACAATCCAGTGGTTATTTTATCCCGAACGGCTCCTGAATTTTTGGAAAGACTTTTCGAGATGGAAGTTCCTGAAGTTTTCGACGGATTGATTACCATCAAAAAAATTGTGCGTGTTCCGGGGGAAAGAGCCAAAGTAGCTGTAGAGTCATACGATGATCGGATTGACCCGGTAGGAGCTTGTGTGGGAATGAAAGGTTCAAGAATTCACAGCATTGTTCGCGAATTGAAGAATGAGAATATCGACGTGATTAACTACACGGCAAATGATCAATTGCTCATACAGCGTTCATTGAGTCCGGCTAAAATCACCAGTATCAAGATCGATGGCGATAAAGCGGAGGTTTTCTTAAAGCCTGACCAAGTTTCTCTTGCCATCGGTAAAGGGGGGCACAATATCAAGTTGGCAGGAAAGCTGACGGGATTTGAAATAGACGTTTACCGCGATTCTGAAGGAGAAGATGAAGATGTAGATTTGGAAGAATTTGCAGATGAAATTGATAGCTGGATCATCGATGAATTAAAGAAGGTTGGTTTGGATACCGCGAGAGCAGTGCTGGACCTTGCTCCGGAGGAATTGGTGAAGAGATCAGACCTCGAGGAGGAGACCGTCAAAGAAATAATGAAAATACTAAGCGAAGAATTAGAGTAGAGCGTAGTAGCGCTTATTTTTTAACTTCGCAGAAACCCCGATAATTTTATATGCCAATACGCAAAGCATCGGTACGACTTAGTAAAGCAGCCAAAGAGTTTAACGTTGGGATTAAAACCATCGTCGATACTCTCGCAGACAAAGGTTTTGAGATAGAAAGCAAGCCCAACACCAAGATTGAGCCGGCTGCCTACGAAATTCTTATGGAAGAATTTCAAGACTCAAAGCAACTCAAAGAGAAAGCTAAGAGTGCAGGAAAAGTTACAGCCAATAAGGAAACTGTAACCATAGAGAGAGAGAAAGAAGAGCGCAAGGAAAAGGAAGAAGAGAAGGAAGAGGTGCTCATAAAGAATGTGCAGGGTTCTACCGATGACGTTTATAAGACAGAGGTAAAAGATAAGCCGGGAATTTCCGTAGTGGGGAAAATAGACCTCGACAAGGATAAGAGGCAAGCCGAAGCGAAAAAAGAAGAAAAGGTTGAGAAGGTTGAAAAGACTGAAGAAGTAGAAGAGAAGAAGGAAGAACCTGTTGCCGAAGTAAAGGAAGAACCTACGGAAGCGACACAGCCGAAAGAAGAGAAGACAGAACCTGCTCCTGAAGAAGAAGCAAAACCCAAGGAGATCTCTGAAGCCGAGAAGGCAGAATTGGCCAAAAAAGAACGGGCCCGGAAAGAAGAAGAAAATACCATTCGAACGAATGTTCAGAAGCTCGCTGCCCCTACGGTGGTGGGTAAAATTGATCTTCCCGAAAGGAAGCCGAAGAAAAAACCGGTCATTAGCACTGATCCCGATAAGGATACACAAAAAGGCCGAAGAAAAAGAAAGCGAATTCGTCCTGATAAGGTAGACGTAAGTAAGCCCGGAGCAAATAAAGGAAAAGGGAAGAGAAGAGACGACCGCCGCGAGGTGAGTAAGGAAGATATCGATCGCGAGTTGAAAGAAACACTTGCAAAGCTGCAAGGGGGAGGTAGTAAGAATAAAGGAGCCAAAAACAGAAGGCTCAAGCGCGATGAACACCGAACGCGTGCCGAAGAGAAGCTTCAACAAGAAGCTGAAGAGTCTAAGCTGCTGAAGTTAACGGAGTTCGTTACCGTGGCTGACTTGGCTTCGATGATGGATGTGAGTTCTACAGAGGTAATCTCTGCGTGCATGTCGTTAGGAATAATGGCCTCGATCAATCAGCGTCTCGATGCTGAGACATTGACCATCATTGCCGAGGAATTTGACTACGATGTTGAATTTACTTCAGCCGACATTCAAGAATCCATTGTTACGGAAGAGGATAAGCCCGAAGATCTTGAGCCGCGAGCACCAATTGTGACCGTAATGGGTCACGTTGACCACGGTAAAACTTCGCTACTTGACCACATTCGTAAAGAGAACGTGATAGCAGGTGAAGCCGGAGGAATAACCCAGCACATCGGCGCTTACAGCGTTGAGGTTAGTGATGGTAAGAAAATCACCTTCCTCGATACTCCCGGTCACGAGGCCTTTACCGCCATGCGTGCGCGTGGTGCTCAGGTTACCGATTTGGCCATTATCGTAATTGCCGCCGATGATGACGTGATGCCTCAAACCAAGGAGGCTATAAATCATGCCCAGGCTGCAGGAATCCCGATGATTTTTGCTTTCAACAAAATTGACAAGCCCGACGCCAATCCTGAAAAGTTGAAAGAGCAACTCGCTCAAATGAATATTTTGGTAGAAGACTGGGGTGGGAAGTACCAAAGTCAAGAAATTTCTGCCAAGAAAGGGACCAATGTGGATGACCTTTTGGATAAAGTGCTGCTCGAGGCCGAACTTTTGGAATTGAAAGCAAACTCCAACAAGCGTGCTATTGGTACCGTAATAGAATCTACTCTGGACAAAGGGAGAGGATACGTAACTACTCTTCTCGTTGAAGCAGGAACAATGCGTGTGGGAGACGTGGTTTTGGCAGGTCAGCATACAGGTCGTGTGAAAGCCATGATGAACGAGCGTTTTCAAAACATAAAGGAGGCAGGTCCTTCTGCGCCCGTTTCCATGCTTGGCCTTAGCGGTGCCCCCAATGCGGGAGATCGATTCCACGTGATGGAAGATGAACGAGAGGCTCGAAATATCGCCACCAAGCGAGAGCAGTTATGGCGTGAGCAAGGCGTTCGTACTCAGAAACACATTACCCTCGATGAGATTGGTCGTCGAATCGCTATTGGAGACTTCAAGGAGTTGAACGTTATTATAAAAGGTGATGTGGACGGTTCCGTAGAGGCATTGAGTGATTCACTTCAAAAACTTTCGACCGACAAGATTCAAGTAAATGTCATCCACAAAGCGGTGGGTCAAATCACCGAAAGCGACGTTCTTTTGGCATCAGCATCAGATGCTATCATCGTTGGTTTCCAAGTGCGTCCTTCTGGAGGAGCAAGACGAATCGCAGAGAAAGAAGAAATTCAGATCAAGATTTACTCGGTTATTTATGCAGCCATTGAGGAGATCAAGGATGCCATGGAGGGAATGCTTTCCGCGAAGATCGAAGAGAAGATCGTTGGAAATGCCGAAATTCGAGAGACTTTCCGCATCTCAAAAGTGGGTACGGTTGCAGGTTGCTTTGTTACCGATGGAAAGCTGCACAGAAACAATATGATCCGCGTTATTCGCGATGGTATTGTGGTCTACAGCGGCGAACTGGGAAGCTTAAAGCGATTTAAAGACGATGTGAAAGAGGTGTCCAAAGGCTACGAGTGTGGTTTGAACGTGAACAAGTTCAACGACATTAAAGAAGGGGATATCATCGAAGCTTATGAAGAGGTAGAAGTGAAACAAACATTGGACGACTAATCCCATTTTGAATCTGCCTCTATTGTCTCTTCTTTTTCCAAAGCAGGGAGCTCAATTTTATCTTTAACGAGGTAACAACCGGGATAATCTGACTCAATTTCCTTTTTTAATTTTTCCCCTTCCAACTTGGTGCGGAAATCTCCAACCCTCAAACGGAAGTTTGGTGCCAAATAGGAAATATATGCCGGCAATTCGGGATGGGTTTCAGAGAATCTGGCTTTCTGTTCCAATGCCTCGCTCCTTTTGCCAAAGAATATTTGCACGCGGTAACCGTCCAGATGTCCCGGATACTCTTTCTTTAATTGATTGAGTTCCGTGATTCGCTCATCTTCATATACCGTTATTTTGCCCTTTTTATTCTCTTGCATTAGCGAATCCCTGACGAAGACAGACTCTCCGGAGTAAATTCGTTCTTTTGATTGAGCACCTTCATCTTGTCCCTGAACTGATGATATACAGACCAGTGAAGTAATGACCAGAGTTAAAGTAGATTTTGACATATGTTTATTTCTAAGGCAAATTTAAGACCATTATTGTGCCCTCAAATTATCCTAACGTATTTCGAAGAGAGAGGGATATGGCCGTAGACCATTTTATATACTCCGTCATAAATTCCCGGCCTTATTTAGAATGGTTTTAAATTATTTCCGGCTGTGACAATTTTATGACATAATGCGGGTATCGAAACTCCTTTCTCTTATTTTTGCCGAAAATTTTGCGGCTATTTATCTAAGCACATTTGTAGATATGATGCAGTTTTCAGGAAGGATGAAAAAGTCTTTTAATATATTTTTAACAGCCCTCATTGTAGCGGCTCTTGTAGGTGTTGGAGAGGTTTCTGCCCAAGACGGCGAGAAATTATTTAAAGCAAATTGTTCCGCTTGTCACAAGGTGGATCAAAACATGACGGGCCCTGCTCTGAAAGGAGTTGAGGAAAGATGGGCCGGTAAGGAGGAATTGCTTTATCTGTGGATTAAAAATCCGAATGCAGCGCTCGAAACGGGAGATTCTTATGTCAAGAATCTGTACGATGAGTGGTTTCCGAAAGGCGGTTTGATGCCCGGGCAGGCGGTAAACGACGAGGAGATTACAGCCATTTTGGAATACGTAAAGAACTGGGAGCCTCCCGTTCGAGAGACTCCGCCCGGTGGTGACGTCGTTGCGACAGCTCCCGTTGAGAGGGGGCTTGATACCACTTGGTTGCTCATCGTATTGTTCATTCTTCTCATCCTGATTTTCTCTTTGTGGAGTGTTCGCTCTTCATTGAATAAGCTCCAAAACTCTATGCGCTCAGCAGAGGGTCTGGAGATCGAAGAGGAGATGTCTTTCGGTGATAAAGCGAAAATCTGGCTTTGGCAAAACAAAGTATTCGTCGGTATTGCGAGTATTCTGGTAGTGGTGTATTTGGCTGTGGTAGGGTATGAAGCCCTGATGGGAATAGGAATCTATCAAGGTTACACCCCGGAACAACCCATAGCCTTCAATCACACGCTTCATGCAGGTGAGAACGGAGTGGCTTGTGTGTATTGTCACACGGGAGCTATGAAAAGTAAACACGCGGGAATTCCATCAGCAAACATTTGTATGAATTGCCACAAGGGAATTAGCCGAGGTAGAAGTGAAGAAGGTACCGCCGAGATCATGAAGATTTACGAGGCAGTAGGTTGGAATATGGAAGACCAAGAATATTCCGGAGAAGAGAAACCTATCAAATGGGTAAAGGTCCACAACCTGCCTGATCACGTATATTTCAATCATGCCCAGCATTATGTGGTAGGTGAAATTGAGTGCCAGGAATGTCACGGTGAAATTCAAGAAGATTATACCGTAGCCGGACAGCACGCACCACTTACCATGGGTTGGTGTATCAATTGTCACGAAGAGACTGAGGTGAAAATGGAGGGCAATGAATACTACGACGAAATTCACGAGCGCCTCAAGGAAAACGGTAAAGAAGAACTTAAAGCTTACTTGGAAGACGGAACCATTACCGCCAAAGAATTGGGTGGATGGGAATGTGCCAAGTGTCACTATTAATTAGCCGAGAAAGGTAATTATGGCAAAAGATAAGAAGTACTGGGTGGGGCTGGAAGAGCTCCAGGAGAACCCGGAATTCATGCAGAACAGTCAAAACGAATTTGCCGCTCAACAATCCGTTGACGACTTTTTGTCAGAGACTGAGTTATCAAAGACGTCCACCAACCGCCGCGACTTCCTTAAGTTTTTAGGATTTAGCGTTACTGCGGCTACCGTGGCAGCCTGTGAAACTCCTGTAATTCACTCTATTCCTTATGTGAATAAACCGGAAGAAATCACTCCGGGTATTCCCACGTACTACGCTTCCACATACTATGATGGTGTTGATTACGCCAGCATTATGGTGAAGACCCGTGAAGGCCGACCCATTCACATAAAAGGCAATACCAAGCACGGACTGAACAAAGGAGGCGTAAATGCGCGAATAAATTCCTCTGTTCTCAGTCTATACGATGGCGAGCGTTTAAAAACGCCAATGATCGATGGAGAAGTGGCTGAATGGTCAGCGGTAGATTCAAAGGTATCTAATGCCTTGCAAGCTGCGGCAGATAAAGGTGGAAACATTACCCTTTTGATGGGAACCATCATTAGCCCTTCTACCCAAAAAGCTATTGAAAATTTTAAATCGAAATACGGCGAGGAAGTAGTGAACGTTGTGAACTACGACCCCGTTTCTTCATTCGGAATCAGAAAGGCAAACGAAATGACTTTCGGCAAGGCAATGATTCCGGCCTATGATTTCTCTAAAGCGCGCACAATTGTGAGTTTTGGTGCTGATTTCATGAACAATTGGCTAATGCATACGGAGTATGTTTCTCAGTATGCCGAGAACAGAAAGCCAACCGGTGATTGGATGAGTAAGCACTTTCATTACGAGGCAAACTTAT
>DATFKV010000224.1:0-2292 GCA_035268465.1 Cryomorphaceae bacterium
TTTTTAATATACCTTCTGAGTGGAACGGAATCTATAATGTCATGACCCAAAACGAGACACTCATTTTTGGTGAATTTTCGGGAGAAGAAAGCACATTCCTGGTCAATTTCGGATTAGAGGCGGAAGGCTGTGATCAAATTAATGAGATTTATGGGTGTACGGATGCCGAAGCCATCAACTTCAATCCCGAAGCGACAATTGATGATGGGTCTTGCGAGTACGATTTTGAATGCGGAATTAGCTTTGAAGTAATTGCCGATTCGCTTGGCGAAAACATGTTCTACATCATTCCTTCCGGCAATATCGTCAATGCGTCAAGCGTGCTTTGGGACTTCGGAGATGGTTCCACCTCGACAGAATTTTACCCGACACACATTTACGAAAGTGATGGTCCTTTCACGCTCTGCCTATTCGTGACCTTCGAAGACAACATCGGAAACTATTGTGAAATATCTTACTGTGAAGTATTGGATGGCACCCTGTTTGGAGGTCCCGGAGTGCTGTCCGGCGGCTTCATGATCAATGTCATTCCTACCGACGCGCTCAGCAATGACTCAAGTATTGCTAAAACAGAAATTTCCGTTTATCCAAATCCGACCAATGACATGGCCACGATTAGCTACCTGTCAGACCGGAGCGAAAAACTTACCTTGCGTATATTCGATTTAACGGGCAAGGTGCTAGAACAACAAGTTCTTTCAAGCTCTATCGGGAAACAGAAAATACAAGTTGATCTGTCAGAATTTCCTCAAGGCCTTTACCTCATCGGACTGGAACAAAACGAATCAAGAACTTACGCCAAGGTGGTACGGCGCTAAACCCCACAACATCACATCTTTTAAAAATGAGAGACTCCGCCTTCCGGCGGGGTTTTTCATTTTAGGGCTTTCACCAATATTTCTGCCGGGTGAAAACTCTTCTTTTGAACACCATCCTTTATTTGATGCCGACAACTGGTTCCCGCAGCAACCACAACGGTTTTATTTGGTAATTTTCTCAATCTAGGGAACAATACTTGTTCTCCCATTTTTTGACTGATCTCGTAATGCTCTTTTTCGTAGCCAAAACTTCCCGCCATTCCGCAGCATCCGGCCGGAATTTTTACCGCGCTGTAGTTCTTTGGTAGGTTTAAAATTTCCAAGCTGTGCTTGGGATGAGATAACGCCTTTTGGTGGCAATGAATATGAACTTCAACGTGTAGCTCATCTTCCGTGAAATCTGCCGCAGATATTCGACCCTCAGTAATTTCCTTTGAAACGAATTCCTCGAAAGTCACCGCTAAGACAGAGAGCTTTCTTGCGCTCTCTTTCAGTTCGCCTTGAAAAAGTCTTTGATACTCGTCCCTGAAACCCAAAATTCCCGATGGCTCCAACCCTACAATGGGTATGCCTGCTGAAATAGATTTATCCAATTTGGATAAAACTTCCGTAGCACATGTCCGCGCCTCTTTCAGCATGGACTTGGAAAAATAAGCTCTTCCCGACGGAGCGTAAACCACCTGAAAAGCATATCCTAGTTTCCCGAAAAAGTGACCTGCCGCCTCAGCTATATGTGCATCTTGAAATTGGGTGAACTCATCGATATACAAGACCAGTTGAGGAGTCTCTTTTTTCTTACCTTTTATCAATGACGTTGCCTTCCTGCTCGAAAATGCCGGAATGGAACGTTCCGCGGCTATCCCACAAACTGACTTTAAGGCGTTTAGAAATAAAGGCATGCGCAAAACATAATTGCTCAGCGGAGCCAAAGCCGATCCCCACTTTGCGCTGCGGTGAAAATTTCCAAAAAACTTATGCCGCTTAGGCAATCCATTTCTTTGGTAGTAATGAAAATCGGCTTCCATCTTTAAGAGCGACATATCCACCGAGCTAGGACACTCGCGTTTGCAAGCCTTGCAACTGATACAAAGATCGAGAACTTCGTGTACCTCATCATTATCAAAAGGAAATGCTTGGTGTGGAGATTTAGTCAAGGCTTCTCTCAGCATATTTGCTCGCGCTCTCGTGCTGTCTTTTTCATCGCGAGTGGCGTGGTAGCTTGGGCACATGGTAGCGCCCGTCGCGGGCAACTTTCGGCAGTCTCCGGATCCGTTGCATTTTTCCGCCAAGGCGAGCATATTTCCCTCTTCCGAAAAATCGAAAAACGTAGGATAGGAAAACGGCTTCTGGTTTTTTTCATAACGGAAATCACTGTCCATCGGATCCGAATCGACAATCTTTCCGGGATTGAAAATATTCTCGGGATCCCAGATTCTTTTGATCCGCTTCAAGAGCGCGTAGTTCTCTTCACCGA